>DAHUYO010000048.1 GCA_027315185.1 Acidobacteriota bacterium | reverse complement strand
TGGTGGTGGCGGTGCTGGCGGGCGCCGCGGCGTATGCCTTTGAGCGCCATTTCGCCCCCGCGCATTATGCCGGGCTGCCGGTGCTGGGATTGGCGGGCGCCGCGACGGTCCTGTGGCTGGTGTTGGTGATCGCGCTCGGCTGGATATTCGGGCTGAAGGCGCTGTTGGCGGAGGCCTGGCGTCTGGCCCGCCGCGCCTTCACGCGGATTACGCCGCGCGCCGCCGCGGCCAGCTAAAGGTTGGCGCGGGCACCGGGGCGCCCCGCTTGGGACAGGCGCGGGCCCCAGTCCCGCCGGCGGGGCGTCCCGCTTGGGAGCGGGGGCGGTCCTAGGCCCAATATTCGACGCTGGTGGTGCGGGTTTCGTCGAGGCGCACGCCCAAGCGCAGCGCGGCGGGAAGGCGGGGCCGCAGGCGGCGCCAAATCCATTCCGCCAGGGCTTCGGTGCTGGGATCGGGCAGGATGGAATTGAGATGGGCGTGGTCGAGCGGAGCGATCACGGTCTCCGCCACCAGGGATTTCAGCTGCCGCAGGTCGAACAGCATCTCACCCGCCGCCCGCTCCCCTTCCAGCCATACCGTCAGCTCATAGTCATGGCCATGCACTTCGCGGTCATAGCCATGGTCTTGGGGAAAACTGTGACTGGCATTGAAGCGAAAGCCGCTTTTGCCGAGGCGCCAATGAGCCATGCCGCCAGAATAGCCCGGGCGCCAGGGCTAAAAGATGGCGTGGCCGGTGGCGGGAAAGCGATAGTTCGCCACGGCCGATACCGCGCCGACGGAAATGTAACCGGCCTCGAACAGACGGGCCAACCCAGGATGGCCGGTATGGTAGAGAACATAGGCGATGCCGACGGCGGCCGCCAGCGTGAGTGCCTCGGTGGTGATGAAGGCCGCGGGGTTGTCCACCACGCCGTTGGTCAGCAGCCACTCGGGCATGCCGCGCTGGCGGAAATATCGCGTGCTGGTGTAGTCCAGCACTTGCGCGGCAAGCATGCCGGCCAACAACGGAGTTTGCCAGCGCCCCAGCCAAAAGCGGCGCGGCGGCGGCGCGCCGGGCGTGGAGTCGAACATCGCCTGGAGCCCCGCTCCCAATCCGGCGCCGACCAAGGCGTAGCTGGCGCCGACGCGCCAGCGGCGGGCCGACCGCACGGCGGGTGGATATGCGGAGAAGCTGACGCTGTTGACGCCGAGCGTGGCCCCCGCCGCCGCACCGGTCAGCGCGGCAAGCCAAAGCGGAACGGTTGGCTGGCGCCGGCCCGAGTCCCGCCGCAGGCGGCGCGTTCCGCTGCCCTGGACGGCCGGGGTCTGGGCGTGGGCGGTGCGCACGCAGAGAGCGGCCAGAGCCAGCACCGCGACGGTGCGGAAAGGGCGGGGGCGCATCAGTGCTTTTCGCCCACGGCGCCGCTGGCCGGCGCGGCGCCCGGCGTGGGCGGAACGCCGTGGCCCTGGGGCTTCGCCTGCGAGAAATGGCGATGGATGCGGGCGTCCTTACGCGAGGGCCCGCTCCTAGCAATGGCTAGAGCCACGGCGCTCCCAATTGGGGCAAGAACACTTTCAGCACCAAAACGGCGGTCATCAGGGCGTAACCCATCAGCGCATTGTACTCACGATGGCGGCGATATAGAGCCAGGGAGAAACCGGAGACGGCGTGGTCCTGGCCGGGAACGGGCGCCGGCCATAAGCGCGGCCAAAAGCGGGGAACGGCGCGGCAATAGGCGGTGAACGCCGGGCCAAAGCGCTGTGCCAAATAGGCTTCCTCGCGGTGGATCACCGGACCGTAGACGGCGGCAAACAGGACGGCGGCGGCAACCGCCAGCAGCGGATCGGCGGCGGCGAGAAGGAAGCCGGCGGCGAGGATGGCGCTGCCCAGATACAGCGGATTGCGGCAGAAGCGGTACGGGCCGGTGGTGGCGAGGGCGTCATTCTTGCGGATGTGGCCGGAGGCGAGGGCTCGCAAGGCCAATCCCACGGCCGCCAGCGGCAAGCCGAGCGCCAAGCTGAGCGGCGTGGGACGGGCGCGCAGCAGAAAGACTGCCGCCGCCAAGAACCCCAGCGGGACGCGAATCCGTGCTAGCCAAGCGCCGAGCGGTTTGCGCCCGGCGCGGGGGACCGCGCCGCTCACGATCCCACCCCGGCGGGAGCGTCATCGGCGGCGGAGCGGGCCAGCAGTTCCCCGCAGGCCGCCGCGACCTCATCCACGCTAATGGCCAGCATGTTGGGGGAGTAGCGCTGCCCACGGGGATAGCTGGCGAGGTGTGGCTTATGCAGCACGATGGCGCGGCTGGAGAAGGGTCCGTTGCGGGCGGGATCGGTGGGACCGAACAACGCCACGACGGGCGTGCCCAGCGCGGCGGCCAGGTGCAGCGGACCGGTATCGCCGCCGACCGCCAAGCGCGCCTGCGCCAGCATCGCCGCCAGCTGCACGGCATCGCCGGAAAAAATGCGGGCGCGAATGGCGGTGGCGCGGCGAAAGGCATCGTCCATGGCGTGCTCCCCGGGTCCGCGATTCAACACCGCCGCGAGGCCGTAGTCGCGCTGGAGACGGTCGGCCAATTCCGCGAAGCGTTCCGTCGGCCAGCGTTTGGAAGCCCAGCCGCCGCCGGGGGAGAGAAACACGAAAGGGCCGATGCGGTTGTCCTCCAGCCAGCGCCGGGTGGCGAGCTGGGCGGATTCCGGGATTGGGAAGGGGAACTGCCGTAGCCGCTCCAGGGAGCCCGGCGGCGGCACGGCGGCGGCGATGTCCAGGAGCTGATCCACGACATGCGCCGACTCGGGCACGACATGGCGGTTGTAGAGCCAATGCGCGCCCCGCTCGCGCTCCACGCGGCGGGCCAACCCCAAGCGGTATTTGGCTCCGGCCAGGCGCGTGACCAGCGCCGATTTCAGCGTGCCCTGAAGGTCCACCGCCCAGGTAGCGGCGAAGGCGCGAATCCGGCGCATGTCGGCCTGAAACTCCGGCCAGGTGCCGGGCGCGGCGCGCAGGCGGAAGGTATCCACGGTGAAGACGGTGTCGAGATCGGGATGGCGGGCCACCAGCGGCAACCAACGCCGCTCGACCACCCAGGCGATGCGGGCCAAGGGGAGCGTGGCGCGCAACGACACCGGCACGGGCAGGGCATGCACGATGTCTCCGAGGCTGCTGAGCTTGATCAGCAAGATGCGCGGATGGAGGGGGTCGGTGCTGGGGGCGCCGGGCATGGTGCAAAGTTCCAGGGCCGCCACGCAGGGCTAGGCCGGACCCCGGCCCGCGCCGATCCGCGCCAGTAGCGACCGGGTGGAATGCTCCTTGGGATCGCCGACAATGGCGACGCGGATGCCGCAGGCGTCGGCGATCGCGCGTTCCGGGACGCTAGCCTCAGTGTAATCGGTTCCCTTGGCGTGCACGTCGGGGCGCAGCCGCTGCAGCAGGCCGCCGGCGGTGGGGTCGTCAAAGATGACCACCGCGCTGACTGTTTGCAGCGCCGCCACCAGCTCCGCCCGCGCCGCTTGGGGCAGGACGGGCCGGCCCGGGCCCTTCAGCGCCCGGGTGCTGGCGTCGCTGTTGACGGCCACGATCAGCCGGTCGCCGAGCGCGCGCGCCGCGCGGAGATAGCGCACATGGCCGACATGCAGCAGGTCGAAGACGCCGTTGGCGAACACGACGCTGCGGCCGGTCTGCCGCCACTGGCGCACGGTGGCTTCCAAGGCGTCGAGGCTTTGGATTTTGTGCTGGTAGGACATCGGCGTTCAGGCTTCCAGCGCTTGCAGCAGTTCGGCGGCGCTGACGGTGGCGGTGCCGGGCTTCATGACCACCAGGCCGCCGGCGATGTTGGCCAACTGCGCCGCCGCGGGCCCGTCGGCGCCGGCGGCGAGCGCGGCGGTGAAGACGGCGATGACGGTGTCGCCGGCGCCGGTGGTGTCCACGGCCGGGGCCGAGCCGAACACGGGCCAGTGCCGCGTCCGGCGGCGGGGAGCGAAGAGCGCCACGCCATCCCGGCCACGCGTGACCAACAGCCAGCGGCAGCCGAGGCGGGTGAGCAGGCGGCGGCCGTTTTGCTCCAGCCGCGCCAGGTTGTCGCCGATGGGCTGGTGAAAGATCTCCTCCATCTCGGGTTCATTTGGCGTCGCCGCGGTCAGGCCGCCGTAGTCGGCGAGGCGATAGCGGCTGTCCACGGTGACGATGGGCTTTTTGCCGCCGGGGGCCAGGCCGTGGCGCAGGGCGCGGGCCAGGGCCGGGCTGACGGCGCCATAGCCGTAATCGGACAACAGGAGGGCGAAGCCCCCGCGCGCCAGCGCCTCGGCGCGGCGCCGCAGACGGTTCTGCACCGCCGCCGGCGGAGCGGCGGAGGGCTCCCGGTCCAGGCGGATGACCTGTTGCCGTGCGGTGTGGGCGTGGCCGGCCAATAACCGCGTCTTGGCCGGCGTTCTCCAGCCGCGCAGGCGCTGGACGCCGCGCACATCCACGGCATCCGCGGCCAGCCGCGCGAGCAGAGCGGAACCGGCGGCATCCGCGCCGACGACGCCGGCTAAACGCACGCGGCAGCCGAGGGCGGCCAGGTTGGCGGCGGCGTTGGCGCCGCCGCCGGGCGCCACGCGTTCCTCGCGATGTTTGAGGATCAGCACCGGCGCTTCGCGCGACACGCGGGCGATTTCCCCGTAGACGAACTCATCGGCGACCAAGTCGCCCCATACGGCGACGCGCAGGCCGGCAAAGCGCCGGACGTGCTCGGCCAATGCGCGGCGTTCCGCCGTGGAGCTCACCGCGCTGCCTCCGTGGGGGCGGCCAGCAGGGCGTGCACCGCCTCCAGCGCCGTGGCCGCGACCACATCCGGGCCGGCGGGAAGCAAGCCCGGCCACGCCGCGGCGCCGCCCGCCTGCCAGGCCTCCAGGTCCTGCTTGCCATAGCCGGTGCGCACCAGCGCGCCGCGGCCGCCGAGCGCGTGCAGCATCGCGATTTCGCTCATGCGGTCGGTGACGATCCAACTGCGGGCCAATTCCAGGTCATGTTCGGCGGCCGCGCGCCGCAGCAGCCCGGGTTTGGGCTTGCGGCAATCGCACTCGATGCCGTAGCCATTGACGCCCTTGGTGGGATGGTGCGGGCAGTAGTAGATTGCGTCCAGCCGCGCCCCGGCCGCGGACAGGGAATCCACGAGATGGCGGTGCAAGACCCCAACCTGGGCTTCGGAGTACAGCCCGCGGGCGACGCCCGCCTGATTGGTCACCAAGATCGCCGCCCAGCCACGCTCGTTGACCTGCCGCACTGCGGCGGCGGCGAAGGGGTAAATATGGAAACGCTCCAATTGCCCCACGTAGCCCAGTTCTTCATTGAGCGTTCCATCACGATCGAAAAAGACGGCGGGGCGCATGGACGGACGTTGACTGGCAGGCGAGGCAGAGAGGCGGTGAAACCCGATTTTAACCCGCACCGCCGCCGTGTCCGCTCGCGGAAGCGCGAGCCTGCCCATGCTGGCAGCGGCGCGGCGGCGGGTAGAATCGGGCCATGGCGAATGATGGGCGTGGGCCCCAGCGCCGCCCCAGGCGGGGCGGCCGGCGGACCCAAGAGGCAGGGCTGAGCCCCGCGGACGCGCCCGGCTGGGCGCTGGTCACGGGCGCCAGTTCGGGCATCGGCGCCGCCCTGGCGCGCCAACTGGCGGCGGCGGGCTGGAGCGTGGTGCTGACGGCACGATCGGCGGACCGCCTGGAGGCGCTGGCCACGGAGGTTTCGGCCCTAGGCCGCGCTTGCCGGGTCTTCGTTGCCGACCTGAGCGCCACGTCGGGCGTGGAGGCGCTGCTGGCGTTCGTGGCCGCCGAGGGCTTGGCGCTCGAGCTGCTGGTGAATAACGCCGGGGTGGGAGCGGGCGGCGATTTTGCCACGCTCGCCGGCCCGCGCCAGTGCGCCATGCTGGGTCTGAACGTGGACGCGCTGACGCGCCTGACGCACGCTTGCCTGGGGCCGATGCGCGCCCGCGGCCACGGCGCCATCATCAACGTCGCATCCGTGGCGGCGTTTCAGCCGGTGCCGTTCATGGCCGCCTATGCCGCCAGCAAGGCATACGTGCTGAGCTTATCGCTGGCGCTGTGGGAGGAGAACCGCGGGCATGGAGTGCATGTGATGGCGGTGTGCCCGGGCAGCACGGATACGGGGTTTTTCGCCGCGGCGGAGATGAGCGGCGGCGGGCCTTATCAGCAGACGCCCGAGCAGGTGGCGGCGGAGACCATGGCGGCGCTGGCGCGGCGGCGGCCGCTGGTGGTCACGGGCGGCGGCAATCGCGCCATGGTGGCGGCGGGGCGGTTTTTGCCGCGGCGCTGGATGCTGGCCGCCGCGGCGCGGTTCGCCCGCCCCCGCATGCGCGCCGCCGCGGGCGGGTAGCGATGCGCGCGGTGTTGCAGCGAGTGACCGCCGCGGAGGTGCGGGTGGCGGGGGAGATTCGCGGGCAAATCGCGGCCGGCCTGGTCGCCTTGATCGGCGTGGAGCGTGGCGACAGCGCCGAGGACGCCGCTTGGCTGGCGGCGAAAATCGCGCAACTGCGCATCTTCGCCGACGCCGCCGGCAAAATGAACCTAGCGATCGGCGCCCTTGGCGGCGGGGTGCTGGCGATCTCGCAGTTCACGCTGCTTGCCGACACGCGGCGCGGCAATCGCCCCTGCTTCGAGCCCGCTGAACGTCCGGCCGCGGCGCGGGAGATGTTCGATGCATTTGTCAGGGAACTGCGGCGGCAGGGTTGTCCCGTGGCGACGGGCGTCTTTGGCGCCGATATGCAGGTGCAACTAACCAACGACGGTCCGGTGACCATTTGTTTGGACAGCCGCCACCGATAGAAACGCGCGGAACTTGTCGCCTACGTCCCGGCGCTGGGTTGGCTTCAGCAGGCCCGGGAGGAAAGCCCAGGCATTTGGACTCCGGCATCGCAGCCGAACGCGGCCGCTCTACACGCTTCGGGTGTTCGCATGTTCCGCGGTCATTCGCGGGGGCCGCGCCGTTGGCCCGGGGGCAAAGCCGGTGCGGGAAGGCCGCGAAACTCCCTGCGCGCTCCCGGCGCACGCAAGAACGCCGCGGCTACCCCGAGCAGGAGAAGCGGCGCGGCCCCCGGTAACCGGTGCCCCCCGAAGTGTGGGCGAAGCATTCGCCCGACGCCCAAATGTGTGGCAAAATCGGCACGGGTTGCCTGACGCGATACCCCGGTAAGGCTCGACATCCGAATGACTTAGCCGGTCGTTGCCAGCGCTATGCCAAGATCGATTGAGGAAATCCCGCGTCCATGCCCAGCGCCAACCGACAAGGAACCATCCGCCAAACGGTGCAAGCGCAGGGGATCGGCTTGCACAGCGGCGCGCCGGCGCGCCTGGCGCTGCGTCCCGCGCCGGCGGGAGCCGGCATCCGATTTGAGCGCACCGACCTGGAAGGTTTCGTGGTCGAAGCCAACGCCGCCAACATCGCCCAGGTCAGCTATGCGACCAGCCTGATGAAGCGGGGCGTGCTGATCTCCACCACCGAGCACGTGCTTTCCGCGCTGGTCGGCCTGGAGATGGACAACGTCGTGGTGGAGTTGAACAACCTGGAGGTTCCGATCCTGGACGGCAGTTCCCTGCCGTTCGTGGAGATGATTGACCGCGCGCGCCCGCGGCTGCTGCCGCGCCCGCGGCGGTATATGCGCGTGCTGCGGCCGGTGGAGATGGAGGAGGGGGAGAAATTCATCGGGGTTTATCCCGACGAACGCTACCGCGTCAGCTACGCCATCAACTTCCCCCATCCGGCGATTGGACGCCAGCGGCTGGAGCTGGAGCTGACGCCGGAAAATTACCGCCGCGAACTGGCCCCGGCGCGCACGTTCGGCTTTCTGCGCGACGTGGAGGCGTTGCGCCGCCAAGGGTTGATCCGCGGCGGCTCGATGGACAATGCCGTGGTGCTGAACGACACCGGAGTGGCCAACGGCCCGCTGCGCTTCCCGGACGAGTTCGTCCGCCACAAAGTGCTGGATCTGATCGGCGATTTGGCGCTGCTGGGCCATCCCCTGCTGGGCTACGTCAAGGCCGACCGCGCCGGGCATGCGCTGCACACCGCGCTGGTCAAGCGCCTGGCGCGCGAGCGCCATCTGTGGGAGCTGGAAACCGCGCCGGCGCCGGTGCTGGCGCAGGCCACGGCGCGGTAAGCGCGGCGGCGGGGAAACCCCGCGTTTTATACTGTTCACGGCGGTTCGCGCCAACGGGAGCAAGCCATGGCCACCAGTGTCACGCCGGAAACCGAAGTCAATCCCTGGGCCTCGCAGGAGGCGCGCTTCGACATCGCGGCGCGCAAGCTCAATCTCGACGACGGCATGTGGAAGGTGCTGCGAATGCCGACGCGGGAAATCACCTTGCACATTCCCGTGCAGATGGACGATGGGCGGATCGAGGTCTTCACCGGCTACCGCGTGCAGCATAGCGTGGCGCGGGGGCCGGGCAAGGGCGGCATCCGTTACGCGCCGGACGTGACGCTGGACGAAGTGCGGGCGCTGGCTTCCTGGATGACCTGGAAGTGCGCGGTGGTGAACATTCCGTTTGGCGGCGCCAAGGGCGGCATCATCGTGGACCCCAAGCTGCTTTCGCAGAACGAGCTGGAGCGGATGACGCGGCGCTACACGGCGGAGCTAGTGGAATTCATTGGGCCGGAGCGCGACGTGCCCGCCCCGGACGTGAACACCAACGAGCAGGTGATGGCCTGGATCATGGACACCTACTCGATGCACGTCCGCCATACGGAGACCGCCGTGGTCACCGGCAAGCCGCTGGATCTGGGCGGCAGCCGGGGGCGCCGCGAGGCCACCGGGCGGGGCTGCATGCTGGTCTGCGACCAGGCGATCCGCCGCCTGGGGCTGGAGCGGGAGCGGACGCGGGTGATCGTGCAGGGCTTCGGCAACGTGGGCAGCAATTCCGCGCACCTGCTGTACCGCGCCGGCTATCAGGTGATCGGCGTGGACGAATACGACGGCGGCATCTACAACGCCAAGGGACTGGACGTGCCCGCGCTGATGGAATACCGCCTGGCGAATGGCACGCTGCAAGGCTTTCCCGGCGGCGAGCACCGGCCGAAGCAGCAGTTGCTGACCGAGGATTGCGAGATCCTGCTGCCGGCGGCGACCGAGAACCAGATCACCAGCCACAATGCGGCGCGGATCCGGGCCAAGATCGTCTGCGAAGGCGCCAACGGCCCCACCACCTCCGCCGCGGATGAGATTTTGCAGGAGCAGGGGATATTCATCATTCCCGACATTTTGGCCAACGCCGGGGGCGTGACGGTCAGCTACTTCGAGTGGGTGCAGGACCGGCAGGGGTACTTCTGGAAGGAGAGCGAAGTCAACGAGCAGTTGCAGCATGTGATGGAGACGAGCTTCCACGACGTGGTCGCCTACGCCGAGCGCCACAACGTCAACAACCGCATCGCCGCCTACATGCTGGCCATTGACCGCGTTGCCTTCAGCATCAAACTGCGCGGCATCTACGCTTGACGCCGCCCGCCGCCGTCATCAACGATCGCGGGTCGGCGCGCTGGCGCGCGGGATATCCCTGGGTCTACCGCACGGAACTGCTGGGGTTCGAGGGAGCGCCGCCGGCGCCGGCGCAGATCGTCGCGGTGCGGGACCGGCGGGGCCGGGAGCTCGGCTGGGCCGACCATAGCGAACCATCGCGGATCGCCCTACGCCGCCTGAGCGGAGATCCAGCGGAGACGGTGGACGACGAGTTTTTCCGCCGGCGGCTGGCGGCGGCGCTCGCCTACCGCGAGGAGCTGCGGCTGGACTCGAACGCCTACCGGGTGGTGGCGGGGGAGGCGGACGGGCTGCCCGGCTTGATCGCCGACCGCTATGGCGACGACCTGGTCGTCCAGGCGCTGACGGCGGCCATGGACGCGCGCTTGCCGCGGCTGGCGGCGGCGCTCCGCGGCGCGTTGGGCGCGGGGCGCATGTTCGAGCGCAATGACCTCAAGGTGCGCCGTTTGGAAGGGCTGGAGTTGCGCGCGGGAGAGTTGGGCCCGGATGGCCGGCGGCTGGCGGCGGGCGGAAGCAGCGCGGCGCCGGCCTGGGCCGAGGCGAGAATTGGCGGGCTGGAGTTCCGCTTCGACCTGCTGGGCGGGCAAAAGACCGGCGGCTTTTTGGATCAGCGGGAGAACTGGGCGGCGGTGGCCGCCTACGCCCATCCCGGCTGCGAGGCGCTGGACGCGTTCTGCTACCAAGGCGGCTTCGCCTTGCATCTGGCGCGCCGCGGGGCGCGGGTGGAAGCCGCGGATTTGTCGCGTCCGGCTCTGGAACTGGCCGAAGCCAATGCCCAGCGCAACGGGCTGGAGAACATTGAGCTCGTCGAAGCCAACGCCTTCGACCTGCTGCGCCATTACGATGAAACCGGCCGGCGCTTTGACCTGATCGTGCTGGATCCGCCGGCCTTCGCCAAGAACCGGTCGGCGCTGCCGGCCGCCGCGCGCGGTTACAAGGAAATCAACTTGCGCGCCTTCCGGCTACTGCGCCCGGGCGGCGTCCTGGCGGCGTGCTCCTGTTCCCACCACGTCTCCGCCGATGCGCTGCTGGAATGGATCGCCGCCGCCGCGGCCGACGCGCGCCGCGAGGCGGTGCTGCTGGAACGGCGCGGCCAGGCGCGCGATCATCCGGTGCTGCTGGCCATGCCGGAGACGGAATACCTGAAGTGCTTCCTCTTGCGCGTGCGCTAGCGCGATCCCGTTCGGGGCCGCGCGGCGGCGGGGAGCGGAAGGCTGGGCGCGCAAACGGGACGCCCCGCGCCAGACGATTGCGAGCTGGCGGCGGGACTTACGGCGCCGCCGGGGCGGGGCGGACGTGGGAGCGGATGTAGGCGGTGATCGCCTCCAGGCTGGAGCCGGGAGGGAAGACGGCGCCGACGCCTTCACGGCTGAGCATCTCGGCATCCTCGGACGGGACGATGCCGCCGACGACCACCAGGACATCGTTCATCCCCGCGGCGCGCAGCAGTTCCATCACGCGCGGCACGATGGCGTTGTGGGCTCCGCTGAGGATGGACAGGCCGATGCAGTCCACGTCTTCCTGCAACGCGGCGGAGGCGATCATCTCCGGCGTCTGGCGCAGGCCGGTGTAGACCACCTCCATGCCGGCGTCGCGCAGCGCGCGGGCCACGACCTTGGCGCCGCGGTCGTGGCCGTCGAGGCCGGGCTTGGCCACCAGGACGCGGATTTTACGGACGGTCTCGGTCATGGTTACATCACGGCCGCTTCTTCATAGGCGCCGAAGACGGCGCGCAAGGCGGCGGTGATCTCCCCCAGCGTACAGTAAGCGCGGACGCAATCCAGCAGCGCGGGCATGGTGTTGGTGTCGCCAGCGGCGGCGCGGCGGAGCGCGTCCAGGGCGCGTTCCGCGGCTTGGGTATTGCGGCGGCGACGCAGGGCATGCAGCTTCTCGGTCTGTTGGCGGCGCACGGACTCATCAATGTAGAGGGTGGGCAGGGGCGTTTCCTCGGCCACGAAGGCGTTGACGCCGACCATGACCTTTTCGCCCGTTTCCAGCGCCTGCTGGTAGCGGTAGGCGGCGTCGGCGATTTCGCGCTGCGGGAAGCCTTTCTCCACCGCCGCCACCATGCCGCCCAGGGCGTCAATGCGGTCGAAATACTCGCGCGCGCCGCGCTCCATGTCCAGGGTCATGCTCTCCAGAAAATACGAGCCGCCGAGCGGATCCACGGTGTTGGTGACGCCGGTCTCATGAGCGATGATCTGCTGCGTGCGCAGGGCGATGGTCGCGGCCGCCTCGGTGGGCAGCGCCAGGGCCTCGTCCAGGGAGTTGGTGTGCAGGGATTGCGTGCCGCCCAGCACCGCGGCAAGAGCCTGGAGCGCCACGCGGGCGACGTTGATGTAGGGCTGCTGGGCGGTGAGGGAAACGCCGGCGGTTTGGGTATGGAAGCGAAGCGCCGCGGAGCGCGGGTTCTTGGCGCCATAGCGCGCGGTCATCACCGCGCGCCACAGCTTGCGCGCGGCGCGATATTTGGCGATCTCCTCGAAGAAGTCGCTGTGCGCATTGAAGAAGAAAGACAGGCGGGGGGCGAAGTCATCCACCGCCAGCCCGCGGCGCAGCGACCATTCCACGTATTCCATGCCGTCACGCAGCGTGAAGGCCAGTTCCTGCAACGCGGTCGAACCGGCTTCACGAATGTGATAGCCGCTGATGGAGACGGGGTTGAATCGCGGGGCCTGCTGGGCGCCGAACTCGATGGTGTCCACCACCAGGCGCATGGACGGGGCGGGGGGAAAGAGGAATTCCTTTTGGGCGATGTATTCCTTCAGGATGTCGTTCTGGAGCGTGCCGGACAGGCGGGTCCAATCCGCGCCTTGTTTCTCCGCGGCCACCAAGAACATGGCCCAAATCGCCGCGGCGGGCGAGTTGATGGTCATGGAGGTGGTGATCTCGGCCAAGGGGATGCCGTGAAACAGCGTCTCCATGTCCTCCAGCGAATCAATCGCCACGCCGCATTTGCCCACCTCGCCTTCGCTCATGGCGTGGTCGCTGTCGTAGCCCATCAGCGTGGGCAGATCAAATGCGACCGAGAGGCCGGTCTGGCCCTGGGAGAGCAGATAGCGATAGCGCTCATTGGTCTGCTCGGGCGAGGCGAAGCCGGAAAACTGCCGCATCGTCCACAACCGCCCGCGGTACATCGTGGGGTGGATGCCGCGCACATAAGGCGGTTCTCCGGGGCGGCCGACGTCGCGGTCGAAATCGAAATCCGGCGGGAGGGATGCCGCGGTGTACAGCGCTTCCACGGGGACGCCGCTGAGCGTGGTAAAACGGCGCGGCGGGTTGGCGGCCGGCGGGGTGTCCGCGGGGGCGGTCGGAGACTTCATGCCGAAACCCACGGTTCAGTCTACGCCGGGCCGGCGACGCCACGCCACTGACCGACAGGTCGGCGGGTTCCCGGAAGACCAGCGCTGGGCGTGGTTATGTGGCGGGGTACTCGTAGACGCCGCGGCCAGACTTGCGGCCGAGCCGGCCCGCCTTGACGTATTGGACCAGGAGCGGGTTGGGCCGGTACTTTTCCCCCAAGCTGCGGTGCAGGTATTCGAGGATGTGCAGGCGAGTGTCCAAGCCCACCAAGTCCACCAGTTCGAATGGTCCCATGGGATGGTTCAGCCCCAGCTTGATCGCCTTGTCAATGTCGGCGGCGGAGGCCACGCCCTCCTGCAACAAGGCGAAGGCCTCGTTGCCGATCAGGGCGTTCATGCGGCTAGTGATGAAGCCGGGCGATTCCTTGATGACCACCGGTTCCTTGTTCATGCGCCGCGCCACGTCCACGGCGGCGGCGATGGTGGCGGGGGCGGTCTCCAGGCCGCGAACGATTTCCAGCAGGCGCATTTTGTGCACGGGATTGAAGAAGTGCATGCCGATACACTGCGCCGGGCGGTAGGTTACGGCGGCCAGCTCGGTGATGCTCAAGGCGCTGGTGTTGCTGGCGAATAGCGTGGCGGGCGGCGCCATTTTGTCCAGCGTGGTGAGGATCTCGATTTTGGTTTCCAGCTCCTCCGGCACCGCCTCGATGACCAAATCAGCGTCGCGGACGGCTTCCTCAATGCCGCCGGCGAAGTGCAGCCGGGCCAACGCGGCGTCGCGCTCCTGGGCGTCGAGCTTGCCGCGTTCGACGCCGCCATCCAAGATGGAGCGGATTTCCGCTTCGGCGCGGCGCAAGGAATCCGGCAACAGGTCTTCTAGCGTGGTTTGATAGCCGGCCACGGCGGCGGCATGGGCGATGCCGCGACCCATGGTTCCCGCCCCCAAGACGGCAATGCGTGCAATCGCCACGCCCACATGCTACCAGCAGCGGGCCGGCACGGCGGGCCACCCCTAGGGCGCGGCGGCGGCGGAAAGCGCGGAGGTGCAAAAGGCGCAACGGCGGGCGCCGATGGGCACCATGCTGAGGCACTCCGGGCACGGTTGCGTCACGGCCGGGGCGGGCGGCGGCGCGGGGTGCAGCCGCGCCATTAGGCGATTGATCGGCAAAACGATCAGGTAAAAGATGGTCGCCGCCATGATCACGAAGCTCAATGTGGCATTGATGAAATTGCCGTAGAGGAAATGGCTGTTGTGCACGGTGAAGCTCAGGGCGCCGAAGTTGGGTTTGCCCCAAATGGCGGCGATCAGCGGGGTGATCAAATCCTTCACCAATGAGTTGACGACGCCGGCGAAGGCGGCGCCGATGATGATGCCCACGGCCATGTCCACGACATTGCCGCGCAGCAGGAACTTGCGAAAGTCTCCCTTGGCCATATGAACCTCCAGCGGCAGGATAGCCCGAAGGCGGCCCAGTTCGGCGGTGGGCAGCGGCGGCGGCGATGGGGCGCAACCCGGGCGAGGGCGGGAGCGTAATAATACGGTTACGCGTGGACAACCTGACTCACACCCTGGTCGGCATCGCGATTTCCCGGGCGGGATTCAAGGGACGCCTGCCCTACGCCACGACGGCGCTGATTATCGCCGCCAATTTGCCCGACATTGATGTCGTCGCCGGCTGGAACGGCGTCGGTTTTTTGGCGACGCATCGCAGCCTGACCCATTCCCTGGTGGCGCTGCCGGCGCTTGCGGTGCTGATCGCCTGGGGATTGCGCTGGGCGGCGGGCTATCATTTCCGGCGGCAACAGCGCCAGCGGCAGGCGCACCGCGACGCCGTGCTGGCCGTGGGGCGCGTGGTGAGCACGCCGGGCGAGCCCCGGGTAAAGAGCGTGCGGCTGGAGGATCTTTGGCCGGAGGCGGCGGCAGCGCCCGATCCGGACGCCGCGCCGGAAACACCGCAGCTGCCCAGTTGGAGGTTGTGCTTGCTGCTGGGTTTCGTCGGCGTCGGCTCGCACATTCTGCTGGACATGATGACGTCGTTTGGCGTCCGCGTTTTGTGGCCCTTCAGCCAGCATTGGTTCGCCTGGGATTTCATGCCGGAGATGGATCCCTGGGTCTGGATCATCTTGCTCTTCCTGCTGCTGGCGCCGATGACCTTGGGGCTAGTCGGCAGTGAGATCGGCGCCCGCCGCCGTCCCCATCGGCTGAGCGCCATCATCGCCCTGGCGGCGGTGACGGCGTGGATCGGCGTGCGGGCTTTTTACCACTACCGCGTGGTTCGCCTGCTGGCGGAGACGGAAATCGGCGGCCAGGCGCCGCGCAAGGTCGGCGCGTTTCCGTACGCGGGCTCACCCGGTTTGTGGCACACCGTGGTGGAGACCAAAGGGCGGTATCAACTGGGGATGGTGGACGCGACCGCGGCCCGCTTGCTGCCGCCGGACCTGGCGGCGGCGCCTCCGCAAACGCTCTATACCCCGGCAGTGACGCCGCAGATCGCGCTGGCCCGGTCCACGCCCCAGGCGCAGGTATTTCTCCACTTCGCCCGCTTTCCCTACATCTACACGCAACGAAGGGAGAGCGGCGGGAGCAACGTCCTGATTACGGACCTGCGGTTCAAGACCGCGCATGAACCCGTGAAAATGGGGCTGCTGATTCGTGAGAGCCCCAATCTCCAAGTGCAGTCCACCCATCTGTACTGGCGGGGCGCCGCTGCGGCGCTCGGTCCCCAGCCTTAGGCTGGCGTTTGCGGGCGGCAGGGCAGCGAGGGCAGCAATGGACACGCCGGTCACGATCACCGAATGCCCGCGGGACGCGCTGCAAGGCTGTCAGCGGCAGATCCCGACGGCGGAGAAGATCGCGCTGCTGCGGCTGCTGGCGGCCGCCGGCTGCCGCCGGCTGGACTGCGCGAGCTTCGTCTCGCCTCGGGCGGTGCCGCAGATGGCCGATTCCGAAGCCGTGCTGGCCGGGCTGGGCCCGCTGCCGAAGGGCATGGAGCTGATCGGCATTGTGCTGAACGCGCGCGGCGTGGAGCGGGCGGCGGCGACGGCGATCGCCACGGTGGGCTATCCGCTTTCGATCTCGCCGACTTTTCAACGGCAAAACGCCAATCAAAGTCCCGGCGAGGCGCTGACGGTGCTGCGGCAAATCAAATCCGCCGCCGACGCCGCGGGCCGCCGCACGGTGGTGTACATTTCCATGGCCTTTGGCAATCCCTTTGGCGACGCCTACGGTCCGGAACTGGTGGAGCAGGCGGTGGCCGCCGCGGTCGGCATGCGGATTGAAGAAGTGTTGCTGGCCGACACCGCCGGGCTGGCGCAACCAGCGGCGGTGGCGGAATTGGTGGAGCAGGTGCGAAGCCGGTTTCCCGGCCTGCGCGTGGGGGTACACCTGCACAGCCGGCCGGATACGGCGGCGGAAAAGATTCTGGCGGCCTACGATGCCGGCTGCCGCCAGTTTGACTGCGCCACCGGAGGATTGGGCGGCTGCCCGTTCGCGGGCGACAGGCTGGTCGGAAATATTGCCACCGAGACGCTGTTGGAGGTGCTCGGCGGGCACGGCGCGCGGATTCCGTTCTCGCCCGAGGCGCTGGGTCCGGCGCGCGCCTACACCGAGCGTCTGCGCCTCACCTACTGCCGGTAGGCTGCTTGCGGGGCCCTCGCCCCCCATCGCCCCGAGCGGGGAGCAGCGGCTCAGGCCCCGGAGCTGCCGGCCGAAGCGGCATCCAGAAACAACCGCGCCCCGGCGTGGCGGCGCAACAAGGTGGCGGGGCAGGCAGGGGTGATCGGATCCTGCCGCGTCCGGCGCACCGCCTCGGCTTTGCGTTCGCCGGGCACGGAGACGATCAGTTCGGGAATCGCCAGCAGCGGCGGCAGCGTCACCGTGATCGCCCGCCGCGGAACCGCCGCCAGCTCCGCGAACCAACCTTCCGCAACCTGCTGCCGCCGGCAGCGGTCGTCAAGCTCGACCACGCGCACGGTGCGCGGATCGGCGAAATCCGCGCCGGGATCGTTGAAGGCCAAATGCCCGTTTTCACCGATGCCGATCAAGCCCAGCAGCGGCGGCTGGCGGCGCCACAGCGCCCCGTAGGCCGTCGCGGCCTGGTCGCCGCCGGGGTCGCCGGCGTGCTTTGCCTGAGCTTCGGGGGCGGCGATGAAGTGAAAGTCGCGAAAGGGAACCTTGGCGGTGAGTTCGCGTCGCAGGTAGGCGCGAAACGCGGCGGGATGATCGGCGGCAATTCCCACGTATTCATCCAAGTGGAAGCCGACGATGCGGGACCAAGGAATGTCCGGCATGGCGGTCAGCGTGCGCAAGGTCGCCAACTGGCTGGCGCCGGTGGCGAAGACCACGGGAAGCACGTCGTGGCTGGCCGCCAAGCGCCGCAGGCTGGCGGCCGCCGCCGTCGCCGCCGCATGGCCTAATGCAGCGGCGCTGGGGTGAACCGAAATCTCCACCCTCCATAATGAGACGAATGTGGCGCGCATTGGCGGTGGAGCCGCCGTTTGATTTTGAACTCTCGTTCCGCTTCGTCTGCACCGCGCCGCGCGCGGCGGCCCATTTGGGCTTCGAGCCGTACGTGGATGTTTGGCAGGGGCGGGAATATCGCCGCGCCGTCTGGCTGCCGGGGCGGCGGCCGGTGCTGCTGCGGCTGCGCAACCAGGGCACGGTGGACCAGCCGCGGCTGCAATGGCGGGCGGCGCTGCCGGCGAAGGACGCGGTGGGGGGCGCGGCGGCGGCGGAGGCGGCATTGACCGCCGGCGAAGCCGAGGCGCTGGCGCGGTTAGCCGCGCACATTGTCTCCGCTCCGGTCCGTCTCGCCGACTTTCACGCCGCCATCGGCCGCGATGCCGTTCTGCGCGGCCTGGCACGCCGTTTTGCCGGGCTGAAGATCATCCGCGCCCCGTCGCTATATGAGTGTCTGGTGAGCACGGTCTTGGAACAGCAGCTCAATTTTCACTTCGCCAACGTGGTCAAACGCCGGCTGCTGGCTACGTTTGGCGAGGCGCTGGAGTTCGAAGGCCGCACGTACTGGGCCTATCCCCCGCCGGAGCGGCTGGCGGCGCTGCGGCCCGACGAGCTGCGCCCCTTGCAGATCTCGGGGCGGAAAGCCAGCTATGTCATCGGCATCGCGCAGGCGGTGTTGGCCGGGGAATTGGCCGCCGAGCGTCTGGCTGGGCAGCCCGCCCAAGCGGCGCGGGAGACGCTGTTGCGGCTGCGCGGCATTGGGCGCTGGACGGCGGAATATGCCGCCCTGCGCGGCTTGGGCGATGACAACGCCCTGCCCGCCGAGGACGTGGGTTTGCAAAAAACCGTCGGCCAGGTCTATGGCCTGCGGCAGTACGCCACGTCGCGCGGCATCGAGCGGCGCTGGCGTGCCTTTGCGCCCTGGCGCGGCTATGCGACCTATTACTGCTGGTTCACGCAATGGGCGTAGGCGGCGGCATTGGCTGGCGCGGGCCCCAGCCCGCCTGCGGCGGGGAGTCCCGCTGACGCGCCCAGGAATGAGAAGTTGGCCGGCGCCACGGCTCGGAAGGCGGCTTGGTACACTGCGGTTGCATGTCCGCGTGTCCCGAATGTCAAGACACCGGCTGGCGCCCCGTGGCGGGGTCGGCCGGCAGTCCCACCGGTACCGTCGAAGCCTGCCCCTGCCGGCGGCAAAAGGATCTGACGCGGCGGCTGGCCGAGGCCGGCATTCCGCCCCGCTACCAGCACTGCTCCTTGGAGGACTTCGACCGCTTTTCCGAGGCGCCCGCGCTGAGCTGGGCCTGGCAGGTGGCGCGGGACTTTGCCGACAAATATCCCGCCGAGCGCGGCGGCCTGCTGTTTGTCGGCCCCTGCGGCGTGGGCAAGACCCATTTGGCCGTCGCGGTGCTGCGCAAGGTGATGGAGGAGCGCGGCGCCACGGGCCGCTTCGCCGATCACCGTGACCTGCTCAAGCAGATTCAAGCCACCTTCGACCCGCAGAATCCCCGCTCTGAAGCCTCCATCATCACCCCGCTACAGACCGCGGACGTCTTGGTCTTGGATGACCTGGGGGTGGGGCGGGCGACGGAATGGGCGCTGGAGACGCTGCATTACCTCCTCAATTACCGCTATACCCACGATTTGGCGACGATTTTAACCACCAATCTTGACGACACGCCGCCGCCGCGCGCCGCCGCCGCGCTGGATTTTGAGCCGCGGCGCACCTTGGCGCAGGCCATCGGCGAGCGGCTGCGCTCCCGTCTCTTCGAAATGTGCCGGCGCGTGGAGATGCCGGGCGACGATTTCCGCCGTCGTGTCCTGCGCCCGAGCGCCGATTTCAAAGCCTAAACCTCGGCGGGGCAAAACGTAACGCATTTGACAACGTCGCTAAGCCATGCGGCTGTAAGCGTACGGTCTCGCCATTCTGCGGTCGCCACATTAGCGAATGCTAGTGTTCGTTTCTGGAAACCGGCCGGCAGCTGTCTATGATTTTTGGAATTCCTGGCCGCGTGACCAATGTTTTTGTGCTTGCAAATCAACAGTATGCCGGAATACCCTGCCTTGGTATTGCATGTGCCTGTACGTCGGCGCAGCTACTTTGTCTGGAGGCATGAATGACTCGATTTTTGGGCCGTGGGTTGGGTTGGCTGGCAATTGTGTTGTTGAGCGTGGGGATGTTGTGGGGGCAAAGCAACTCAACCGGCGCCATCACCGGCACGGTGACGGATCCCACCGGCGCGGTGGTGCCCGGCGCGGTGGTGCAGCTGAACCAAGCCAGCAATAACGTCCACCTGAGCACCACGGCGAGTTCGAGCGGCGTGTTCACCTTCCAGCATCTTGGGCCCGGCGCCTACACGGTAGCCATTACCGCCAAGGGCTTCAAAAAGCAAACGGCGGTGGTCATCGTGCAAGTGGGCCAAGTCGCGACCGTGCCGGCCAAGCTGCAAGTCGGCAGCAGCGCCACCACCGTCGAGGTTACCGGAACCGCCAACGCCGTGCAGGTCAATACCTCAACGGCCACGGTGGCGGGCGTCGTTGGCCGGCAACAGATCAAGGAACTGCCGTCGATTAGCCGCAACTTTTTGGATTTGGCGCAGTTGCAGCCGGGCGTGCAATTAGTGGACGGCGGCAACTTCGATCCCACCAAGAATGGCTTCGCCGGCTTGTCGGTGCAGGGCGCGGAAGGCCGGACGACGGAAATTAACGTCAACGGCCTGGACATCACCGACCAAACCGTCGGCACGACCACCATGAACATCCCGGACAACTCGATCCAGGAGTTTCAGGTCAGCCAGTCCTCCGGTGACACGTCCTCCGACATCGGCAACACCGGCCAGGTGAACATTGACACCCGCACCGGAACCAACGGCTGGCATGGCGGCGGTTTCGCCCTGTACCGCAGCGCCCGCTTCGCCGCCAACCCGACGCTGAGCCCGACCAAGCCGCCGTTCAAGGAAAACAATGACGGGCTGGATTTCGGCGGCCCGCTGTGGAGGAATAAAGTGTTCTTCTTCGTCAGCGGCGAGCGCCGTTATGACGACGCCATGTCCTCGGTGGCGATGCCGGACTTCCCCAATTACACCGGCTTCTTCCCGACGCCTGGGGAGGAAAAGATGGGCTCGGCGCGCGTGGACTGGCAGGTGACGCCGTCGCTGCACATCTTCGACTGGTTCAACGACGACGCGGCGGAACTGGTGCCGCCCTCAGTGGTCGGCGGCACGAGCTTGCAGCCGTTCCAGAACGAGAACGAATCCCCCGCCAATGAGTTCACGGTGGATTGGAGCACGTCGCGCTTCACCAATGAGTTCCATTACGGCCACCTGGATATGTTCAACCACATCATCTCGGTGCCCATACCGGGCGTGCCGAGCTTCCCGGTGGGGATCAATTTCGACACCGGCGAAAGCTTCGGCCCGAATTTGCTAGCCCCGCAGCATACCTATCAGATCAACGACGAATTCAAATACGACGGCAGCGCCTATTTCGGCAACCACACGCTGCGCTACGGCGTGGAATTCAATCACATTGCAGTGGATCTCTATGCGGCGTTCTTCTCCAGCGGTCCCCAAGTCTTCCCCACCTACTCCAGCGGCCTGGCGAAGGTGAAGGCGGCGGGCGCGGACCCGCTCAATCCGTTGAACTACTACGCCAACGGAGGCGTGCTCTTCGGCAATGGCCTAGGGTATTTCTCCAACCTGCCGGTGCATGGAAACCCGTTCGGCGGCGTCTACAATTTCCGCAAGGCGGCCTATATTGCGGACACTTGGCAGATCAGCCCGAACCTGACCCTGAACTACGGCGTGCACTTCGAGCAAGATCCCGGCGAAGTCAACACCGACCTGGCGCATCCTCCGGTGATTGGCCAGTACTTCCCGCAGCTTGGCCACTCGGCCAGCATCCAGAACAACTTCTCGCCGAGCGGCGGCTTGGTTTGGGATCCGACCGGTAAGGGCAAAACGGTGATCCGCGTCGGCGCCGGCATGTATTACGAGAACAACATCTGGAACAACGTGATGTTCGAGCGGTCGAACTACATCAGCAGCTCCATCTCGCCGTCGTTCCCGTTCGGCGTGGACGGCACTCCTGTCTACCTGGCGGACGGCAAGACCTGCGCGTTCCTCTGCCCTAAAAGCGGGCAGAGCGTGGTGAACCAGACTATCGGTTCCCTGGTTCCCGCGATGTTGGCCGCCCAGGCGGCGATCCAATCCAGCTACGCGGCTCTGCCGCAGACGCCGCTGGCCAACCCGGCGATCTTGGCCGGCGGCAGCGGTTCGGCGCTCGTCCCGGGGGACCACACGCCGGGCAGCAACAACACCGGCAACCCGCTGTTTGATAGCACCTACCGCACGCCGTATTCGGTGCAGTTCAATGCCGGATTCCAGCATCAGTTCGCCCAGGGCGTGGTGTTTTCCACCAACTTCGTCAGCAACCGCGGCTTCGACTTGCTGATGATCCAAGACCTGAACCAGGTCGGCAACTCGCGGTACATGAACAAGGCCGTGGCCGTGGGCGCCATCAATAGCACGGCCAACGACCTGGGCGTGGCGCGGGGCACAACTCCGGCGGCCACGATGGATAACGTCATGGCGTCGATCGGCACGACCTGCAACTGCCCTGGCCCTGATCCCAAAAATCCCAGTCCCCTCAACGGCAAGACCATCACAGCCGGCACGGTCCAAGGCGAACTATTGGGCGGCAACTCCGCCGGACTTTCGATTGGCGCCGGTACAAACAGCGTAATCGGCAGCCCGAGCTACGCTTTCGGCGGCATCAATCCAAACTTCGGCAATTTGGCCACGGATCGCAACCTGGGCACGTCGAACTACCACGCGCTCCAAGTGAAGCTGCTGATTCAGCGGCCCTCGCTGCTGAGCTGGATCCATGCCAGCAACGTGATCATCTCCTACGCATTGGGGCGCTTGGATTCGACGCAGTTCGACCAGTCGTTCGCCCCCGGTGTCACCGACAACGTGAACCCGCGCATGTTCTATGGGCCGAACGGTTATGACCGCACCAGCCAGTTGAGCATCGGCGGCGTTTTCCACCTGCCTTGGGGCGTTATGTTCTCCACGGTCAACCACATGGATAGTGGGATGCCCATTACGCCCCGGCTTGGCAGCACCGGACTTGGACCGGGCGAGATCTTCGCCACGGATTGGACGGGTGACGGCACCACCGGCGACATCATCCCCGGCGCCAACGTCGGCGCGTTCAACCGGTCCCTGAAACCGGCCGCGATGCAGCAGGTGATCAACACCTACAACCAAGCCTACGCCGGCACGTTGACTCCCGCCGGCAGCGCTTTGGTGGCTGCGGGACTGGTGAGCCCTGCGGACATGAAGGCCCTGGGCCTGGTAATGCCCTATGCCGCCAACATCACGCCGGGGCAGTTGACGCCGGGAGCGTTCTGGGACAGCGACGTGAAAATCTCCAAGTCGTTCCAGGTCGGCGAGCATCTGGTCATTACCCCCGACATCCAGTGCTACAACGTCTTCAACGTCGGCAACTATGATCCGCCCGGCGACGTGATGAGCGGAACGATCGCGACCGGCTACACGCCGGGGTTGCTGGGGTTCGGCAACCCTGGTTCGATCACCGACACCACCGGGCTGAACCGGGTTCGCAAGTACGGCTTGAACACGGGCGTCTTCGCCGAGGGCATCCCCCGCGCCTTCGAGGGCGAGCTCAGCTTCAGCTTCTAGCTCCCGTCTTCCTGCCATTCCGTTCGGGGCCGCGCTATCGCGCGGCCCCGTTTTTTTTCGCGCCGTTCGCGGAGGTCGCGCCATTGGCTCGCGGAGCCGCGTCGGCGCGAGAAGTCACCGCGAAAGCTCGCGGAACTCCGCCTCGCGGCCCGCCCCCGGCCAGCGGGGCGGCCCGGCCCCAGCCCAGCCTGCAGGAGGTAAGCGGGACGCGCGGCGCCGCCGAGCTCGGGCCCGCGCCCATCATTTTCGTTTGCTATAATTCTGGATTGCGCGGCGCCTGAGCGCAGCTCGAATTGCGTTTCGGCGCCGGTAGGCTGTGGCGCAACGCGCCGGAGCCCGATCGGCGGCCCCGACTGCGGCGGGGCGCCCAAAAGCTGCGCAGCTCAGCCGCTGCGCCAGCGTAACCCCAAGGAATCGTTATGTCTGGACACTCCAAATGGGCGACCATTAAGCACAAAAAGGCCGCCACCGACGCCAAGCGCGGCGCCAAGTTCACCCGCATCATCAAGGAAATCACCATCGCCGCCCGCCAAGGCGGGGGCGACGCGGACAGCAATCCGCGCCTGCGCACCGCCGTACTGGCCGCCAAGGCGGAGAACATGCCCGCCGACAACATTAAGCGCGCCATCCAGCGCGGCACCGGCGAGCTGCCCGGAGTGCAATACGAAGAGTTGACGCTGGAGGGCTACGGCCCGGGCGGGGCGGCGATGCTGCTGCAAGTCACCACCGACAACCGCAACCGGACCATCAGCGAGCTGCGCCACCTGATTTCCAAGGGGGGCGGAAACCTGGGCGAAGCCGGCAGCGTGGCCTGGATGTTCCAAAAACGCGGCGCGATCTCCATCCCCAAGGAAGCCATCGGCGAGGACGATTTGATGGCGCTGGTGCTGGATGCCGGCGCCGACGATTTGAAGGACGATGGCGGAAGCTGGGAGGTGCTGACGGCTCCAGAAGCCTTCGACAAAGTTCTCGAAGCGGTGAAAGGCAAGCGGCTGGAGCCGGCCAACGCGGAAGTGGCGATGATTCCGCAGAACTACGTCAAGGTTGAGGGCAAGGAAGCCGAGCAGACCGTTAGGTTGCTGGAAGCCTTGGAGGACCATGAAGACGTTCAGCACGTCTGGTCCAACTTCGACATGGACGAATCCCAGCTGGCCAACGTTTCCTAATCGCCGCGAGCCCGGCGAACCATTCCGGCCATGGAGCGGCCAGCGCGGCTTGGGATCGGTCCCAGGGCGGCGAACGAATCTTATCAATGCTACGGGTGGTGATCGTTGGCCGGCCCAACGTCGGCAAATCCACGCTGTTCAACCGGCTGACCGGCACCCGGCGGGCGATTGTCGGCGATGAGCCGGGCATCACCCGGGACCGCATCCATGGCGCCGCCGAATGGCGCGGCCGGGAGCTGGAGGTAACCGACACCGGCGGCATCATTCCCGACGACCTGGCGCAGATCCCCGCAGCCATTTTTCGCCAAGCGCAGGTGGCGGTTGACCAGGCGGACGCGATCTTTTTTTTGGTGGACGGCCGCACGGCGCTGGCCGCGCCGGATTATCAGCTGGTGCGGTTGCTGCGGCGCAGCGGCAAGCCGGCCGCCTTGCTGATCAATAAAATTGAATCCGCGGCCCAGCATACGGACCTGGGTCCCTACGCGGAGCTGGGCATCCAGCCGCAGTTCGCCGTCAGCGCCGAGCAAGGGATCGGCCTGGATGATGCGCTGGATTGGCTGATCGCGCAGGAGCCTGCCGCGCGCAACGCCGCACGGAACCTAGGCGCAGCGGAATCCACGCCCGGCGCGGACCACGGCGCCGCCGCCGCTGCCGTCAACACGAAGACGATGTCCGCAGGCGAGCCGTCCACGACAGCCGGGGCGGAAGGGGAGCGGATTCCCGGAATCGCCATCGTCGGCCGGCCCAACGCGGGCAAGAGCACGCTGCTCAATCGCCTGCTGGGCGAGGAGCGGGCGATCGTCTCCGAGATTGCCGGCACCACGCGGGATACCGTGGACGCGCTGGTGGACCGCGCCGGCCGCCGCTATCGCCTGCTGGACACGGCCGGCATCCGCCGCAAGGGCAAGACGCGGCTGATGGCGGAAAAACTGAGCGTGGTGATGGCCCGCCAGCATTTGCGCCGCTCCGAACTCGCGCTGGTGATGATTGACGCCGGTGAAGGCGTGGTGGCGCTGGACGCCACGATTGCCGGTTACGCCAGCGAGAGCGGCCGGTCGGTGATTTTGGTGGTCAACAAATGGGACGTGGCCCGCGCCCGCGGGCAGCGCCGGGCGGAGTTTGAGCGCGAGCTGCGCGACAAGCTGAAGTTCCTCGCCTATGCGCCCGTGGTCTTCATCTCCGCGGCCAAGGGCGAGGGCCTAGGCGCGCTGTGGAAGGCGGTGGATCTGGCGTTGGCGGCGCGCGCGAAGCGCGTTCCCACCGCGGAGTTGAACCGCTTTTTTGCCGCCCTGGATTTGGACAGGGCGCCGACGCCCCGCGGGCAACGGCTAAAAATCTATTACCTTTCCCAGGTCACGGCCTCGCCGCCGACCTTTGTGCTGTTCGTGGATCACCTTCGGCCGCTGCATTTCGGCCTGCGCCGCTATTTGGAGAACCAATTGCGCCGCGCATTTGGGTTCACCGCCGCGCCATTGATTTTCCGTCTGAAGCTGAGCGGCGCGAAACCGCGGCGCTGAAACCCGCCGGATTAAAGCCGGAGCCCGCGGCGGCCGATCCCTTGCTCATGCCCGCATTGACCGACTCCGCCGCGGAAGTCCTGCCGTTACTGGCCGAATCGCCGTTGGATTTGTCCCGCATCACGGAAGTCTTCGCGCGCTATCCGGACCTCACGTCGGCGGTGTTGACCGGCGCTCCCAATCCCGCCGCGGCTATCGTGCTGATGGGCGCGGCGCGGTTGCGCGCACGCTTGCTGGCCGTGGCCGCCGCCAGCTCGGCAAATGCTGCCCGGTAATCGTTGCCGTGTGCCCGTCCTGGCGAACCAGCCAGAGGCCAACGCGCACTGGGCTTCCAGCGGGATTCCCGCGGATTCCGGCTTTGGGCCCCGGCGTGCATATTCGTGGGCATGGGAAGCGGATATTACGCTGCGCTCTCCGGGCTACTGGCCCGCACCCAGGCGCTAGGCGTCGTGGCGAATAACATCGCCAACGCCAATACCACGGGATTCAAGGCGCACACCGAGTTTTATCAAGCCCTCAACGCCGGCAATAACACCAACGTGGTTCCCGGCTTGGGTCCCCTGAATCAGGCTGTCAACGCCTACGGCGTGTTGGGCGGGCAGACGTTGGATTTGGCCCAGGGCCACATCGCGCGCACCGGCAACCCGCTGGATTTAGCGCTGGAAGGGCCGGGATTTTTCGTGGCCAAAACAGCGGCGGGCGACCGCTATACCCGCGACGGCAGCTTGCACCTCAGCCCCAAGGGAATCTTGCTGACCGCCGCCGGTGATCCGGTGCTGAATCCCAAAGGCAAGCCGATCCGCTTGCAGCCCGGTCCGGTGACGATCAGCCCCGACGGCGTGATCTCCGCCCGTGGCGCCATCGCCGGGCAAATCGCGGTCGTTACTTTCCCCGCCGGCGCCCCGCTGACGCCGCAGGGCAACTCCTATTTCGCCGCGCCGGCCAAGGCCGCGAAACCGGCGCCCAACACGCAGATTCAACAGGGCAGCCTGGAACGTTCGAATTTGAGCCCGGTGCAAGGCATGGTCAGCCTGATCGAACTACAGCGGACGTTTGATCTGCTGCAAAAGGCGCTCAGCAGCTTCAACAACGATTTCGATAAACCCGCCATCACGCAACTGCCGCAAGTCCCGTAGATGGATGCGCGGCCGCGTTAGGAGAACCTCATGATTGGAGCCTTACAAACCGCCGCCACCGGCATGACCGCGCAACAGGAAAACCTGGACACCATCGCCAATAATTTGGCCAACGCTTCCACCGCCGGCTTTCGCGAGCGGCGCCTGGAGTTTCAGGACCTGATCTACCAAAACATCATTGCCCCGGGATCGGCCTCGACGCAGCAAACCACCAATGCCGCCGGGCTGCAAATTGGCTTGGGCACGCGCGGCGCCTCCTCGGAGATCTTGACCACGCAGGGCCAGCCGGAGGAGACGGGCAACCCGCTGGATTTGGCGATCGAGGGACACGGCTTTTTTCAGATCCAGCAAACCAACGGCACCACCGCGTACACGCGCGCCGGCAACTTCCATTTGGACAACCAGGGCAACCTGGTCACCGCCGATGGCGACCAGCTTCAGCCCAATATCGCCATTCCCTCCGGCGCGTTGTCGGTGACGATCGGTTCCGATGGCACGGTCAGCGTGCAGATGCCCGGGCAATCGCAGAGTCAGGTGGTGGGGCAGATCACGCTGGCGGAGTTTCCCAATCCCGGCGGCTTGAACAGCATCGGCAACAACCTGCTGACGCCGACGACCTCCTCGGGCCAGCCGGTCATCGGCAATCCCGGCGGCAGCGAGGGCCTGGGCACGATCCAACAAGGCATGCTGGAGCAGTCCAACGTCAGCGTGGTGCAGCAGTTTATCGCCATGATCATGGCCCAGCGGTCGTACGAGGCGAACTCGAAGGTGGTCACCACCGCCAACCAGATGTACCAGACCGCCAACAACATGTAGTCCATCGCCGCGGCGCGCCCATGCAACGACCATCCACCCAACTGATCGCATCCCTGACGGCGCTGCTGGCGCTGGCCGCGCCCGCGCTCGGCCTGCGGCTCGGCCAGCCCGCCGTCGACGCGCCGAGGAACATCGCCGCCGTCACCACGATGGAGGCGGTGCAGCGGGCGTTCCCGCAGGCGCCGGCGCCCGCCGAGATCGTGGTCACCGGGC
>DAHUYO010000047.1 GCA_027315185.1 Acidobacteriota bacterium | reverse complement strand
GCAATGCGATTCAAACGGTTGCTGACCGCCCATAGCGGCACCGTCACCAGCAGGAAAATCCCGATCAATAGGACCGTTAATTCCATCCCCGAGCAGTGTAAACGCATTTCCGGCTCCATTCATGGATGCCGGCCCCCGCCCCGCTCAGGCTGGGCGTCCGGCTGACACGCCCGGCCGCCCACCGTCTCCTCTCCCCACGCTCGCGGCGTTGCCATGCTTGATTCCTTCTGTCCAGAGGGCAAGGCCTCAGGTATTCGCCTGGGCGCGGGGTCAGTTCCAATGCCGGTTTCTCAGGCAGTACCAGGACGGACACTAAGGACAACTACTGAACTGCGCTACAGGCATTGTAGAATCGGGCTTCGTTAGCTCCCATTTATGGCTAGCCACCGGCAACTCGCCGCCGTTCTGCCGCCACCGGGCCGCCTGCACCGGCCCGCGCTGCGCCGCCGCGCCGTCGCGCCGCCGGATGCGGGCCAGTTGGTTGGGCCGGGCGTGTTGCACCTGCGGGTTCCCGCCGCGACGGCGGTTAAAATCCGCCAATGGCTGGAGATGCAGCGCCAACCCTGCGTCCGCCAAAATGACTGCTTCAGCATCGCGGTCAACGCTTCCGATCCGGTGGATTTCATCACCGCCCTGCGCGGCATGTTGTCCGCTACCGAACAGGCCGCCACCCGAGCCTTATTTCAACCTACGGGAAGAGAACTGACCTTGTCCGATTATTTCGCCATGCAATCGCTCGATGGGCTGCTGGCCCGCCAAGACGCCGCCTGGCTGACTTCGCTGCTGGCGCGCCAGGGCTTGGCGATGCACTTCCAACCCATTGTCGCCGCCGCCGACCGCCGCTTGTTCGCCTATGAGTGCCTGATGCGCGGCAATGAAGCCGGTTCGCTGATTCCGCCCAGCCGCATGCTGGAGGTCGCCCGCAAGGCCGAACTCAGCCACCGCCTTGATGCCGCCGCCCGGCAAGCGGCGTTTCGCGCCACGGCGCGCCATGGCATCCAAACCAAGGTCTTCGTCAACTTCAGCGCCGCCGCCATCTACGACCCGATGGCCTGCCTGGCCAATACCGTCGAACTGATCTCCGAACTCGGCCTGCGGCGCGACCAATTTGTCTTCGAGGCAGTGGAAAGCGACGCCGGGGAGGATCTGGGCCACCTGCGCACGCTGCTGGAGTGTTTCCGCCGCGCCGGCTTCGCCGTGGCCCTGGACGACCTGACCGCCGGCTACGATTCCCTGCGCCGCCTGGAGACGCTGACGCCGGATTACATCAAGCTGGACATGGAAATCATCTCCGGCGTGGACCGCGATCCCTACAAGGGGCTGATCGCAGCGCGCCTGCTGGAAACTGCCCGCTCACTGGGCGTCCAGTCGGTCGCCGAGGGCGTGGAGACCGGGGCCGAGTTCGCCTGGGCCAGGGACCACGGCGCCGACTTCGTCCAGGGCTTTTACGTCGCCCAGCCCGCTTCCCCGCCGCCGGCCCTGACCGCGGTCGCCCGAGCGTAACGCCAGCACCCCCTCCGTATCCGGCGGTTCCGGTCCGCCCTGCGCCTTGCAACGGCGCATGCGGCGCCGGCCCCGACCGTACCGTGCTTGGCGGCGTTTATTCCGGCTTGGCCGCTGGGTTCTCCGCCGCGCCGGGCTCCAGAGCCGCGTCCAACAATTCCATCACGTGCATCACCCGGTCCGCCGCGCCGCTGCGGCGAATACCCGCCCGCAGTTGCAGCATGCAGCCGGGATTGGCGGTGACAATGGTCGCCGCCCGGGTGGCGCGCACCGTCGCCATCTTCTCGTCCAGCAAGCGGCCGGCGATCTCCGGCTGCACCACGTTGTAAATCCCGGCGCTGCCGCAGCAACTATCCGCCCGTACCATCTCCACCAATTCCAGCTCCGGAATCGCCGCCATCAGTTGCCGCGGCGCGGAGCGGATGCGCTGTCCATGCGCCAAATGGCAGGGATCCTGATAGGTCACCTTCCACGGCAGCGGCCGCAGCATCCCCGCTGGCAGCCCTAGCGCCGCCAGCAGCTCCGTGGCGTCGCGCACCCGGCCGGCGAATTCTTCCGCCGCCGCGTCGTTCTCCAGCAAATCGCCGTATTCCTTCAGCGCCGAACCGCAGCCGGCGCTATTGGTGACCACGGCGTCAAAGCCGGCGAAGGCCTGGATGTTCGTCCGCGCCAGCTCCCGCGCCTCCGCCCGCCGCCCGGCGTGGACGTGCAGCGCGCCGCAACAGGTCTGCGCCGCCGGAATCACCACCTCGCAGCCCGCCGCTTGCAGCACGCGCAGGGTTGCCCGGTTCATGCCGGCGAACGCCACGCGCTGCACACAGCCCGCCAAGAAAGCCACCCGCGCCCGCCGCGGCCCCAGCGCCGGGAACGTCCGACCCATCTCGGCGCGGAAAAATTCGCCTTCGACCTCCGGCGCCAGGCTCTCGGCCTGCGCCAATCCCAGCAGCCGCAATGCCCCCGTCGCCCGCGCCACCGCCCGCGCTCCGCCGCGCTGGTACCAGCGCAGCAGCCGCGCCTGGCGCGCCATCGCCTTTGGGTCAGGCAACAAGCGGCGGAACACGTAATTCGCCAGCCACGCCTTCGGCCCCCGCACTTCCCGCTGCGCCGCTAATTCCGCCCGCGCCCGCTCTAAAATCTTCCCGTACTCGACCCCCGACGGGCATGCGGTCTGGCAGGCGCGACAATCCAAACACCGCCCGATGTGCGTCTCAAAGGCTCCCGCCAGCGGCAACCGCCCAGCATCCGCCTGCGCGATTTGATAAATCCGTCCCCGCGGAGAATCCATCTCTTCGCCCAGCAGCCGGAACGTCGGGCAGGCTTCCAGGCACAAGCCGCAATGGATGCAGCGGGAATAATCCTCCCAGCGCGGCCGGTCAGCGGTGTGGAAGGCCGAGCGGCTAGTTCCCGCTGGCGGGGTCGTTTCCGCTACGCTCATGCCCCCGCCTCCGCCGGGCCGAATAAGCCGCGCGGATCCAGATGCCGCTTCAGCCGCACCATCCAGTCGCCCTCCCGCCGCAGATCCCGACCGCCGGCTGCGTGATCGCCGTGCGCGCCGCTCCCAACGCCCTGAGCCTGGTCATTCCGGGCGCCCTGCCCCATGCCGCGCCAAGCCGCATACCAGGGCTCCGCCTCGTCTTGCAGCCAAGCGTCGCCATGAACCCGCGCCGCCATCGTCCGCCATTCCCGCGGCCACGCCGCCCGCGCGTCGCCGGTTAGCTCCGGCGCCAGCGCCAGGCCAAACGCCCCCAAAGCGAGCCGCCCGCGAAAGCGCAGGCTGCGCCCGCCGCTGGCCGCCATCTCCGCCGTTCGCCGCAACAGCTCCACCGCGACCCCCGACGGCGCTCCCATCGCCAGCGGCAGCCGCTCGGCTTCCCACCTGTCCCACATCTCCGCCTCGGCTTCCACCGCCCGCGCTTCCACGCCTGACTCCGCCGCAATCGCCGCCAGTTCCCGGCGGTACCGCGCCCGCACCGCCTCACTGCCCTGGAACCGCACCAGCGCCGTGATCGCCGCCGGGCCTTCCGCGCCGTCGGCACCGGTTCCCGTTCCCCCAACCGTCCCGTCCGTCAGCTCCCAAGCGATCAGCCGTAGCGGCGAATGCAGCAGCCGCGAACGCAGCCGCTCGGCGGCGGCGAAATCCGCCAGGGTGAAGGCGATGGTTTCGGTCGCCGCCAGCGCCGGAAACACCTTGCAATTCACGCCGGTGATCACCGCCAGCGTGCCGGCGGAGCCGATCAGCAGGCGCATCAAATCGTAGCCGGCGACGTTCTTCACCACTTTGCCGCCGCCATGGACGATCTCCCCCGCCGCCGTCACCGCCTCAATGCCGATGACAAAATCCCGCGCCGTCCCAAAACCATGCCGCAGCGGCCCCGACCGCCGCGCCGCCAGGATCGCCCCCAGCGTCGCAGCCCCGCCGCCGCCATCCAGCGGCAGGAACTGCCCATGCGCCGCCAGCGCGGCCTTCACCTCCGCCACCGTCGCTCCCGCGTCCCAGCCCGCGGTCAAATCTCCCGGCTCGTAAAACCGCAGCCGCCGCATCCGGCGGAGATCCAATCGCAGCACAGGCCGCGGCGCCGCTGCCACGGCGGAACTCGCCGCCCCGGCGCCATTCGCGGCCGCCCCGCCGTTGCCGCGCGTGTCGCCGCCGTTCGCCGCTGCCGGCGCTCCGGCCGCCGGGCTAGCGGCGTTCGCGGCCAAGTTGCCACCGCCCTGCCCCACCCGGATCTGGATGCCCTCTTCCCCCGCCCACCGCACCACCGCCGCGGTTTGCTCCACGTCGCCGGGCCGCGCCACCGCCCTCCCCGCATCCCAGGCGAAGCCCTCCGCTCCCAGGCGCCGCTCCCACTCCGCCCACGCCGCCGCGCTCATATCCGCGCCTCGATCGTCTTCCCCAGCTCCGGCCGCGTGGCCAGCGCCGTCTCCCGGCAGCTCTTGTAGGTAGGCAGCATCTTGCCCGGATTCAGCCGCCCTTCCGGATTGAACGCCTGCTTCAGCCAGCGCATGAAGTCCAAATCCGCCTCGCTGAAAATCAGCGGCATCAATTCGTCTTTTTCCATCCCGACGCCGTGCTCGCCGGTAATCGAACCGCCCTGCTCGACGCAGAGCTGGATAATCTCCCGGCTGGCCTCCCGCGCCAGCTCCAATTGCCCCGCCTGCCGCCCATCGAAGAACACCAGCGGGTGCAGATTCCCGTCTCCGGCGTGAAAGATATTCCCGATCCGCAGCCCGCGCCGCTGGCCGATAGCCTCAATGCCGCGCAGCACCGGCCCCACGCGCGTGCGCGGAATGACCCCGTCCATGACGTAAAAATTCGGGCAGATCCGTCCCATCGCGCCAAACGCCTGCTTCCGCCCCGCCCACAGCCGCCCGCGCTCCGCCGCGTCCCGCGCCTGCCGGACCTCGCGCGCCCCCGCCTGGCGGCAGACGGCCTCCACCGCCGCCGCGTGCTCGGCAACTTCCTCCTGCAAGCCCTCGATCTCGATCAGCAGCACCGCCGCCGAATCCAGTGGATAGCCCGCCTGCACCGCCGCCTCCACCGCCCGCAGCGTAAAGCCGTCCAGCATTTCCAGCGCCGCCGGCGTAATGCCCGCCGCCGTGATCGCGCTCACCGTCTCCGCCGCCCGGTCCACCTGGTCATAAATCGCCAGCAGCGTCCGCACCGCCTCAGGTTTCCGCGTCAGCTTCACCGTCACCGCCGTCACCACGCCCAGCGTCCCCTCCGAGCCGACCATCAAGCCCGTCAGGTCATAGCCGGGCATGTCCGGCGCCATGCCGCCGGTGCGCAGCACCTCGCCGTCGGCCAGCACCACCTCCAGCCCGGTCACGTGGTTCACCGTCACGCCATAGGCCAGCGTATGCGGCCCGCCGCTGTTTTCCGCCACGTTCCCGCCGATGGTGCAGGCCTTCTGGCTGGAAGGATCGGGAACGAAATAAAATCCCGTGCCGCTGATGCGCTCGGAAAGCTCCAGGTTCACCACGCCCGGTTCGACTCGTGCCCGCTGGTTCTCGACCTCGACCGACAGGATTTTCCGCATGCGGTTCAGCGACAAAATGATGCCCCCGTCCCGCGCCACCGCCCCGCCGCTCAGCCCCGTGCCCGCGCCGCGGGGAATGATCGCCAAGCCGTGCTCTCGCGCCAGCCGCAGGACCGCGATCACCTCATCCGGGCTGCGCGGAAACACCACCAGGTCCGGCTCGCCCCGGTCCACGCCGCCGTCGTATTCGTACAGCATCCGGCCCAGCGCGTCCGCCACCACTCCATCCGGCCCCAATAGGGCCTGCAAACGCGGCCGAATCGCCCGCAATTTTTCCATCTAGTTCGAGTATACGAGCACGCCCGATGCCGCAGCCCCGCCGCGGCGCAGTGCGATCGCCGCAGCCGTAGCACCCGTCGCCGATGGCCCACGCCGCCGCTCGCGGCGGGGTAGGATATGGCGAGATGACCCTCCATGTAAGTCTGGGTAACTACGGGCCGTTCAAGGACAGCGGCGAGATCGCGCTGGAGCCCGGCTTTAATGTCATCACCGGCTTGAACAACACGGGCAAAACAGCCCTGCTCTGGGCGCTATTCGCCCTGCGCAGTGGCCCGCTCCCGCCCGACCCGAGCTGGAACGACGGCGGCCAGCTTAGGGGTCATATCAGCGGCTACGCGAGGCAGGGCGAGGAGATGTGGGTGAGGCTGCGCTGGGACCCGGGCGACGAGGAGCGGGAGCGCGTGCGGCGGGCTGCTGCATCAGCGTCGGGCCGCCGGGACCTGTCCCCGCCGCATCTCCTCGAGGTGGTTGCAACCTGGAGGGGCGGCTCGGAGCTGGGGATCTGGCAGAGGGCGCTGCTCCTTCGAGACAGGGATCTCGCGCCGACGCTGGTCCTCGGGCGCGACCCCGGCCAACCGGGCCTCCAACCGCTCGCCGGAGCGGCCCTGCCCTCAGACCTGCTGAAGGCGCTTGGCCTCGCGCCCGGCCCTGGGCCGGCCCCCGCGCCGCTCCGCGCCGAAAGCGCCGACCGGGCGTGCCCGCCGTGGCCCCCCATTTTAATTGGCGCAAACATCCTCGCCGCCAACCGGCGCCCGCCCGACTACAATGCGAACGTCGCCGTCGCGGACTCCCTAGCGCCAGACGCTTCGAATCTCGCGGCTGTCCTTCATACGCTCCAGAGCACGACAAAGGGGCGGCGCGACGGGCGCGAGGTGTTCAACCGCATCGAGAGCCGGCTCCGGACGTTCTTCCCGGAGCTGACCGCCGCCCGAGCAGAGATGGGCGCGGCGCAGGGCGTTGGCGACAGGCCCACCGTTGGCCTGACCGCGGACCAGGGCCCCATCACAACCCCGTTCAGCCATTGCGGAACCGGTGTCTGGAACACGCTGGCCATCCTGACCGCCGCGCTCCTCCCAACCGGGCCAAGACTGATTCTGATTGACGAGCCCCATGCGTTCCTGCACCCGGCGGCGGAACGGGAGCTCGCGCGGTTCCTCGATGAAGTCGGCGCCGAGAAGGGACACGTCTTCGTGGTCGCGAGCCACTCGGTGATTCTTGCGAGCCACGCGCGTGACCGCCTGTGGGCGACGGTACGCCGGGCGGACGGGAGTTGCCGCGTCGAACGACTCGGCGGCTTCGCCCGGGCGCTCGGCGCGCTGGGCGTCACGGCTGGCGACATCCTGCCGCACGACGGCGTCCTTCTCGTCGAGGGCCCGTCGGACCAGTCCGTCTTCCGCGCCCTGGCAGACCAAACCCCCGAAGGCCGTCGCATCGCTGTCGTGCCGTTAGGTGGCGAGGGCCGGGCCCGCGTTAAAGGCAGCCGGAACATCTGCGAGGTTGTGAAGCGAGTGATGGACGCCGCGCTCCAGATCAAATTGCCAGCGGTCGCCCTGCTCGACAGCGTCCACTGGACCGACTCGGACAAGCATGAGCTCGAGAAGGCGGGCCGCACCGTCTTCCTCAGTAAGCCCGAGGTCGAAGACTACTTCCTTAACCCCGACGCCCTGGCGAAGGTCCTCGCCGAAGATTCGGAGAGGACACCGGCCGTGCTCCGCCCGAAGATCGTAGAGGCGATTGGGCCGCCCGGGCGCTACACCAAGGGCTCTGACGCGATCAGTTCGGCATTTCACTCGGCGGCGGACGTCGGCTACGACAAGGCAACCCACCTGCCGCGCATCCGGGCCGCGACCCCAGCGGACGACCCAACGCTTGCGGATCTCAAGGCGGAGCTCGCCGCCGTCCTTGCCCGCATCAGGGGTGCCGCCGCGCCGTCCCCGCCGCCCGCGCCCTAGGGGCCAACGCGCACGCGCCCCTGCCCGCTGAGTTGCCCGCGCACGGGGTTCCCCCCGCGGCGGCCGGCCTGCGCGCGCGGCACAGCCACGAACCCTACGCGTGCTCCGTCTGGCCGCGCAGCAGCGCCACGGCGTGCGGCAGCAAGCCGATGACCGCCTGCAAGCTTTGCGCCGCGCCGCGCGGGCTGCCGGGCAGGTTGAGAATCAAGCAGGCGCCGCAAACGCCGCAGACGCCGCGCGACAGCCAGGCCATGGGCGTCGCCGCCGCCCCCGCCTGCCGCATCCGCTCCGCCAGCCCCGGCGCCATGCGGTCGCAAACGTCTTGGGTCGCCTCCGGAGTCACGTCGCGCGGGCCCAGGCCCGTACCGCCCGTGGTGACCACCAAATCCGCGCTCGCGGCCAATTCTCGCAGCCGCCGCGCCAGGCGGTCACGCTCATCGGGGAGAAATTCCCGGCCGGCGATGGCGAATCCCGCCGCCGCCAGCATCTCCGCCACGACCGGTCCGGAGCGGTCTTCGCGCCGCCCGGCGGCGCAGCCGTCGCTGACCGTGATCACCCAGGCCCGCGGCGGAAGGACCCTTCGCGCCGCGCCCGAGGAAATCGCTTGCACCGCGCTCGCCGGACCCGCCGTGCCGGAAATATTGACCCGGGTCGGCGCTTTTGCGAGGTTCCCCGCGCCCGCCGCATTCCCCGTCCTCGCCGCGCGCCCGCCCGTCGCGCCCGAACCGGCCGCCGCACCACGGCCGAGGGCTCCGCCGCCGCTCACCGCGTTCACCGCCGGAAGTTGTGCTCGTCCAGCCGCCGCAGTCCCTCCATCAGCAGCCCCTGCGTGCTGTTCTTCACCGTGGACTCGGTAGGCTTGCCGCTGAAGTCAATGGCGAACTCCCCCTCCGCCCAGCCCAAAGTCTCATAGACGACCTCGTCGCCGCGGGCGTCGCCCATCTCCGCGTCTTTTACCTGGCCTTCCAGCAGATGCAACGTCGCGGTTAGCCGCGGCGCGGTTTCCGATGCCGCCTTGCCGTTCAGCACCACGGTGCAACTTCGCCGGCTCAAGTCCAGCGTTTGCAGCAGGTCCACCACGCCCAAATCTTCCAGCCGCCCCCGCAGCTTGCCGGCATCCGGCAGGCCGCTGGCGCGGCGCAATCCCGTCCGTCCCAGGGCCCGCTTGACACGCTCGCGCAGGTCGGAGGCGAAGAACGGCTTCTGCACGATCTCCTCCAGCTGCGCCACATGCCCGCCCAGCCGGTCCACCGCATCCGCCCGGGACGCGATCATCACCACCGGAGGCGCGGCCTCGCCCAGCCCGCGCAAACTTTCCAGCAACTCCAGGCCGGTGGCGTCGGCGAGGCGAAATTCCGCCAAAATCAAATCCGCCGGCCATTCCGCCAAGATTTGCCGCGCATCCGCGACCGCCGTCCCATGGCGCAGATCCACGATGTCGCCGACCCCATGCCGCACCACCTCCAGCATGCGGCTGTTCGGCTCCAAGACCAGCAATTTTGGCTGCGTTTCAGGCACGGCGGCGCAATCGCTTTCCTTGCGGCGGGCGGCGGAAGTCGCCGCTGAGCCCGCCCGATTTTCGCGTCAATTCCACGTCCCGGATCGTGATGCCGTGGTCCAGGGCCTTGCACATATCATATAGGGTTAGCGCCGCAATGCTTACCGCCGTCAGGGCTTCCATCTCCACGCCCGTGGCGGCGGTGGTTCCTACCCAGCTGGTCAGCCGCACCCCGCCCCGCACCCGCCGCGCCTCCACCTGGATGCGGCTCAGCGGCAGCGTATGGCACAACGGAATCAGCTCCGCCGTACGCTTGGCCCCGGCGATGCCGGCGATGCGGGCAATCTCCAAGGGATCGCCTTTGGGATTGTGGTGGAGCGCCGCCAGGACGGCCGGCCGCAGCGCCACGAAGGCTCGTGCTTCGGCCTCGCGGTAGGTCGGCGGTTTGGCGCTGACGTCCACCATGCGTACCCCGCCGCCCGCGGCGTAATGCGACAGCCGTCCGCCGCCTTGGCCACCCGCCGCCGCCCGCCCGGCGTGCCCTCCGCCCTCTGCCGGCGTTGCGCCACGGCCCGCCACGCCGCGCTGCGGCCCGTGCCCATCCATGGCTGACTCGCCGGGCTCCGCCGCCCCGCTATGCACCCGCGCCGTCAGTCCGCTCGGCGCGCCGCGCTTCCCGGGTTTATCGGCCCGAGGCTCGCGACCCGCCCGTTGCCCACGTTCCCGCTTCATTTCAGCAGCACCTCGGCCCATTCCCCTGCCGCCAGCTCCGTCGTGTTCGGCGGCAGATGCAGATACGCGTCGGCGGCGGCCAGCGCCGCCATGTCCGCCGAGCCATGATACGCCAGCGCCGCGATCACCGCCGCCGTCAGGTCGCCAGTCAGCCGCACCGGCACGAACTGATCCAGCGGAATCGCCTTGCCGCGATAGGCAAAGCCCATGCGCGCCGCTAGCAACGGCCGCGCCACACCCCGCGCCACGCCGGCGCCGGCAGCGTCGCCGGACCAAGCCGCCGCTGCATCCAGTTCGCCGGCACGCTCGCCGGCCGTCTCGCCGGCCCCCTCGCCCGCCAAGGCGGCGATCAGCGGCCGCGCGAACAGTTCAAACGTCAGCATCGCGCTCAGCGGGTTTCCCGGCAGCGCCAGGCACAGCTTGGGCCGCTGGGCTTTGCTGCGCGCGTCCGCCTCCGCCATCACCCCCAACTTCACCGGCTTGCCAGGACGAATGCGCACCGCGTTCCAGCGCCATGTTCCGCCCAGTTCCCGCCAGGCAGCCTGCACGAAGTCGAACTTCCCGACCGACGCCCCGCCCGTCACCAGCACCAGCTCGGCGCCGGTCGCCGCCTGCCGCAGCCGTTCCCGCAAAACCTGCGCGTCATCTCCCACCGGCGGCAGCCGCCACGGCCGTCCCCCCGCCCGCCGCACCAGCGCCGCCAGCGCCGGGCCGTTGGAGTTGCGGATCTGTCCGCCTTCCGGCCGCGGCCCCTCCGCCTCCACCAACTCATCGCCGGTCGCCAGCACCGCCACCCGCGGCGGGGGATAGACCTTGGGCCGCGCCTCGCCCACCGCCGCCAGCAGCGCGATGCAGCTGTGGTCCAGCCGTTCCCCCGCCGCCAGCGCCACCGCCCCGGCGCGCATCTCGCTGCCCTGCGGCGCGATGTTTTCCCCTGCCGTCACCGCCCTTTGCAGGAAGACCCGCTCGCCGTCGCGCCGCGTGAACTCCACCATCGCCACGGCCACCGGCGCCCCACCCGCCGCCGGCGGCGCCGGCGCGCCGGTCATGATCTCGGCGCATTCGCCCGCTGCCAGCGCGGATTCCGCACCGCCGCCCGTCCAGGGCGCGTCCCCGGCCCGGATCAGCCCGCGCACGCGCAGCCCTTCCCGCTGCGCCCGCTCCGCATCCTCGGCCCGCAGCGCATAGCCGTCGCGCATCGCCCGCGGCCAAGGCGGCGCATCCCGCTCCGCCCGCGCCGCTACCGCCAGCCAGTGGCCCGACGCTTGGTCCAGGCGCAGCCGCCGCGGCGTTCCCGGCCGCAATCGCCGGGCTTCCTCGGCCACGATGGCCCGCGCCTCAGCCAGTGAGACCTCGCCAGCACCTGGCTCCATGATGGTGCTTCCTCTTATGCGGCGGAACTGGCGCCGCGCCACCAACGGTCCAACTGACTGCCGGGCACGATGATGCTTTCATTGCGCTCCGGCCCGGTGGAAATCAGCCCAATCTCCGTCCCGCACTGCGCGGCGACAAAGTCCAAATACTCCCGCGCCGCCCGGGGCAAATCCTCCAGCCGCCGCATGCCCGCCGTCGGCGTGCCCCAGCCCGGCCGCACCTCGTACACCGGCTCCAGCCGCTCCCAATCCGCCGCCCGGGCGGGAATCTCCGCCGCCGGCTTCCCATCCAGCCGGTAGCCGGTGCAAACCGGAATTTCCTTCAGCGTGTCCAGCACGTCCAGCTTGGTCACCAGCAGGCTGTCAATGCCGTTGAGCTGGATGGCGTAGCGCAGCAGCGGCAGGTCCAGCCAACCCACCCGCCGCGGCCGCCCGGTCACGCTGCCGAACTCCCGTCCGCGCTCCCGCAGCATGTCGCCGCTGGCGCCGTTCTCCTCGCTGGGAAACGGCCCGCCGCCGACCCGCGTCGCATACGCCTTGGTCACGCCCAGCACGCCGCCGATGCGCGTCGGCGCCAGACCCGCCCCAATGCACGCCCCGCCGGAGATGGTCGAGGACGAGGTTACGAAGGGATAGGTTCCGTGGTCAATGTCCAGCAGCGTGCCCTGCGCGCCCTCCAGCAAAATCGGCTCGCCCGCGTCCGCCGCGCGGTTCAGCAGCAGGGAGACATCGGCGGCATAGGGCAGAATGCGGCGGCTCAGCTCGCGATAGGTCTCGAACATCTTCCCCGCATCCACCGCCGCCGTCCCATAGAGCGCGCCGGCAATGGCGTTTTTTTCCGCCATGGCGTTTTCGATGTGCGCCCGCAGCAGATCGGCGTCGGCCAAATCGGCGATGCGCAATCCCCGCCGCCCCATCTTGTCCTCGTACGCCGGCCCAATGCCCCGCGTCGTGGTGCCGATCTTCACCCGCCCCGGCGCGTTCTCGGCCGCCAGTTCGATCATGCGGTGGTAGGGCAAAATCACCTGCGCCCGCCACGAGACGAACAGATGGCCGGCGACCTTCACCCCCGCACGCTCCAGCGTCTCGATCTCGTCCACCAGCGCCTGCGGGTCCACCACCACGCCGTTGCCGATCGCCGCGCGGCAGCCGGGGCGCAGAATGCCGCAGGGGATCAGCTGCAGAATGAACCGCTGTTCCCCCGCCACCACCGTGTGCCCGGCGTTGTGCCCGCCCTGGTAGCGCGCGATCCAGGCGAAGCGCTCCGCCAATAGATCAACGATTTTGCCCTTGCCTTCGTCGCCCCATTGGGCGCCAACCACCACCAGGCACAAGGCCCGCCGGCGCGGGCCGCTTCGAAGATCAGCTGTGGGAGACAAGAAGAAATATCGTACCGCACTCGGCCGGGCGATAGCGCCTGGGATCGCCGTCGGCGCCGCCCCTCGATACGCATCGCTCGCGCGCCGCTTGGCCTCTCGCGCCGGCTCGCGGCCGCGCTGGGCCCGCGCCGTTTAATGGTTGTTGGCGCGGATCAGCGACAAAAATTCATTGCGCGTTTCCAGGCAGGTGCGGAAGTCGCCTAGCATCGCCGACGTCACCGCCGCCGAGTGCTGCTTCTCCACTCCGCGCATCATCATGCACAAATGCCGCGCCTCCACCACGACGCCCACGCCGCGCGGCTGGATCAGCCCCTGGATGGTCTCGGCGATCTGCGTCGTCAGCCGCTCCTGCACCTGCAGCCGCCGCGCGAAGACGTCCACGATGCGCGGAATCTTGCTCAGCCCGATCACCTTCCCATGGGGCAGATACGCTATGTGGCAGCGGCCGAAAAACGGCAGCATGTGGTGCTCGCACAGGCTGAACATTTCGATGTCCTTGACGATCACCATCTGGTCATAGGACACCGTGAACAGCGCGCCATGCAAAATCTTGTTCAAGTCGGCGCGGTAACCGCTGGTCAAAAACTCCAGCGCCTGCACGGTCCGCTGTGGCGTCCGCGTCAGCCCTTCCCGCTGCGGGTCTTCGCCCAGGTGCCGCAGCAGTTGCCGCACCCAGGTTTCGGCTTCGGCGGAAACGGCCTCGGAAGGAACCGCTGGAACTGCCGCCGCGCCATCGCGTGTCGTCGTGCTCATACCAAATTATCACCCGCCCGCGCCGCGGCCGTGGAACGCTGGGGCAGGCGTCCCCGCGTGCTTGCCGCCGCCATGGCGCAGCCGATGCCAAACCGCAAGCGGTAGGCGCGAGCCCCAGCCCCAACTGCGGCGGGGCGTCCCGCATTCCCGAGCGGCGGGGCCGAGCCCCGCTTGCGCGCCGCGTAAGAGGCGCGCTCCCCGCAAGTTGCGGCGGAACTCGGGGCGCCCGGTGCGCCGCGGCCCAACGCAGCCATGCGCTCTTTATCGCCCCGCCGCGCCCGGCGGCTCCGCCCGGTCCTTCCAGCGCAGTGTTCCTTTCCGCAGCCGCCGCGCCCCGCTCCACCAAATCGCCGCGTACACCGCGCTGCCCGGCAACAGCCAAACGGCGTAGCGCCGCTGCCCGCGCGGCAGCCGCCGGGCATAATCTCCATGCAGCGCCGCGAGCCCCAGCGCCAGAGTCGCCGCCAGCCAGCCCCAGCCCGCCGCCAGGGAGCCAGCCGCCGCAGCCAGAAAAATCCACGGCGCCGCCAATGTCCGCGCCGCCACCCCCGGCGGCCAGGCCCACGGCCAGCCAAACAGCGGCACGGCGTTTTTGCCCCAACCCCGCCACACCTCCCGCCAGCCGCGGTACATCCGCACCCGCACGCATCCCGTTCCCGGCAGCAGCGCCAGCCGCCCGCCGCCGTCCCGCAACCGCCGCGCCAGCGCCACATCCTCCAGCCAACCGCCGCGCACCGCCGCGTGTCCGCCGACGCGACGGTACGCCTCCCGCCGCCAAAGGAAAAATTGCCCGTTCGCCGCCGCCTCGCCTCCGCGCTCCCGGCGTGCGCTCCCTCCGCCGGCAATCCCGTCCCCGCCAGCCGGTTCGCCATGCGCGTAGCAGCGGTTGAGCAACGTAAACACCAGTGGCACCACCGCCGCCTCCGCCCAACTGCCGCACTCCTGCTCGGGCGAAAGCGACAGCGCGTCCAGCCCCTCCGCCTCCGCGTTTCGCAGTGCCGCCGCTAGCCCACCGGGCAGCAGGCGCGCATCCGCATCCAAAAACAGCAGCCACGCCCGCTCCGCGCCTTCCGCCCCCAGCCAGCAGGCCCGGTTCTTCCCCGCCCACCCTCGCCACGCGTCGTCCGCCTCGAGCGGCCCCAGCCGTAGCACCTCGATTCGCCTATCCCGCGCCGCCCAGTTCTGCGCGATCGCCGCCGTGGCGTCGGAGGAATCATCATCTACCACGACGATCTCCGCCGCGCCCGACGCCGCCGCCGCTGCCAAGCAGGCGTCCAGATTGCGCGCCTCATTGCGCGCCGGAATCACGATGCGCACGTCCAATGGAACACCCTGGGCAGCCTGATGACCGGCGGACTCGGCGCCGGCAGTCCGCGGAACCACAACTCCGCCCGCGGCGGCGGCACCGGCTCCGGCCTTCATCCCGCCGCGGGCGAGCCCGGGACCCGTCCCGCCGCCAGATCTTTCAAGTACCGCACCATCTGCGGGGAATCCCAGTTGATGGCGCCGACGATCTTCCGCACCACCTCGCCGCGGCTGTTCACGATGTAGGTCTCGGGGTATTTCACCGTGCCGTAGCGGTGCGGCAACCCCGCCGAGGGATCGCGCGCGGTCAAATAATGCACGTGATACTGCTGAAGAAACTGGCGGTAGCGCTGCGCGTTGGTGTCGATCGAAACCGCCAGAATCGTGATCGGCCGGCCCTTCAGCGTCGCCGCCAGTGCGTTCAGCGACGGCGTTTCCTCGACGCACGGCGGGCACCAGGTAGCCCAAAAATTCAGCACCAGCACCTTGCCGCGAAAGCTGCGCAGCGTCACTGGCCGCCCCGCCGCGCTGGTCAGGGCGAAGCCCGGCGCCGGCGCCCCCGGATGCGCATGGCTGGAGCACGCCGCCAGCCCCACCGCCATCGCCGTCGCCAACACCGCCGCCGCGATCTGCCTGCGGCGGCCGCCCGCTGCCTTGCCGGGCGCCGGCCCGCGGGAAGCGTCCCCGCAACCGTCCGCGGTTGCGGCCGAGGTCGCAGCGCGGAACGAATCCATGCAACGCCTGCCGACCCGCCTAAACCAATGCGACCGCATAGTCCTTCCCTTCCCACCTCTCCCCCTGCGGCCAGTAAAACGTGAACCGCAGCGGCGCCCGCTGCCCCAGTTCGGTGGGCAGCTGCACGAAATACAGCCCCGTCGCCGTCGCCTTGGCCGGCGTGTCATTCGAGCGGGCCCATTCGTCGGCGGTCCAATGCAGCACGAACGGCGCCGCCGCCTGAATGGATAGCGTGCGCCCGGCGGCCATGTGGGCCAGAGGATAGTTGAAGGTCCAAAACTCCGGCGGGTCCTTCGGCGCCTTGCCCGCCGCGTAGCGCTCCGCCACCTGCGGCAGCCGGTCATAGACCTGCCCATCCTGCCGGCTGCGCAGCAGCTTCACATATTCTGAATGCGCCCACATCAGCGGCATCGCCGAGCCCGTCGGCCGCCCGAACTGCAAGAACTGCTGCGGCAGATCGGCGAAATCCCATACCTGCTCCGGCAGCATGCCCACGCCATGCGCCAGCCGCTCCATGGTCTGGATCAGCGCGTCCACCGGCCGGCCCGCCGCCAGCTCATAATGCGCCCGCTCTCCGGTCAGCAGCGGCCACGCCCGTCCCCGCCCCCAGCCCGTGTAGGCGGAGCCGTCGTCCTTCTGTCCGTAACCATCGTGGTTATAGCGCCGCCAGCAGGGTCCGTAAGGCGTGTTCACCTTCAGCAGCGCATCCACCGCCCGTACCGATTCCAGAATGATCGGATCCTGCGCCCGGCGGATGCCGTACCGCACCAACTCCAAAAACCCCTGGTCCACGATCGCCGCCGCCGGAAAGGCGTAACGCTTGCCCGGCGGCCGGTTGGCCAGCGTCAGCACCGCCCGGTCCTTGCCGCCCACGGGCTCGACCGCGCCGCGCGGCACCGGCAGAATGCGCATGTAATGCGGCCCAATCCCCGGCGCCACCGCCGCACTGTCGGCATGCGGCGAGGTCACCGTCCATTCCTCCAAATGCGCGCTCAAGAAGTCGCCGTAGCCCTGGATGAAATCCGCCGTCGCCGCGTCGCCCCGCTCCCGCGCGAACCCCGCCGCGCAGGTAACCGCCGCGATGATCGCCGCCAGCGTCGAGGGCGAATATCCCGAGGCCTCCTCCCACCGCTCCTCCGGCGTCACCGGCCCGAAGCCGATCAAGAACCCCGCCGCCTTCATCACCATTTCGTAGGGATCGAACTCGCGCAGCGCCTGCACCTGATGCAGCCGCCACGCCAGCAGGATGGGAAACGCCGTTTCGTCCAGCTGCTGCCCGGTCCAATAGGGCCGCCCATCCACCCAAAAGTTTTGATAGAAGCTGCCGTTCTGCCGCTGCGAGGTGGCCAGATAAATCATCGCCCGCAGCGGCGTCTCGGCGTGCCCCGCCGCCAGCAGCCCGCCGGCGCTTTTCACCATGTCCCGCGTCCAGACCAGGTGATAGCCGCCCACGTCCAAATCGCTTTTGACCTCGCCCCAGGGGATGCTCAGCGAAGCGATCATCGCGCCCGGATAGCTCTTGTCCTCATGCGCCAGCAGCAGGTGCACGCTCTTGCGGTACAACCGGCCGCTGTCGCCGCTGAAGCGGTCCAGGCCCAGCCAGTCCTCGTTGGTCCGCTGCCACTGCTCCAGAAAGCGCGTGCGCGTCGCCGCGAACGGCGCGTCCAGCGATTGCAGCAGCGTGTTCATCGCGCTGTGCAGCGTCTCCCCCAGCGCCAGCCCCAGCGTGAACTGCCCGCCGTTGGCGATGTCCAGCTCCACCGTGCCCGCCACGTTCCCCGGCCCGGCGCAATCGTATCGCTCCCGCAGCTCATAGCCTTTGCTGAGCTGATTCCAGCCGTCGTTCACCCCGACATAGCCGCAGGAGAAGGCGACGATCGGCACGTTGGCGCCCATCGCCAGCCATACCCCGTCCTTGTTCCCGGTCAGCATCCATCGCCCCGCGACCTGGCACATCTGAATCGAGTTGCCCCAGCCGCCGACGCCCAGGTGCGGCGCGCACATCGCCAGCAGCCGCAGCGGCGCCGCCACCGGCCCCAGCGTCTCCAGCCGCCCCGACATCAGCACGCAGGCTTGATGCGGGTCGGCCAGCACTTCCTTGGTGATGCGGTACCGCCCCTCCGGGTCCTGCTTGACGATGCGATAGCCCAGCGCCTCCGGCGCCAGCGATTCGATGGCGCTGGTCATCCGCCGCCGCTCGTCGTGGAAAAAGCTGCTGCCGTCGGTGACCAGCAGCTGCCAGTCGCGAATCTGCGGCCGGTCAATCGTCGGGTAGTAAACCTCCGTGACCACGCCCTGCGCCACCGTGAACCAGACGCGGCTGGAAACGGCATAGGCCGTTCCCACCGCGTCCTTGGCGCCGCGCGTCCAGCGGGGTTCGATGCCGGGTCCTCCCGGCGCGGGATGAAGGCACGGCGGGCCGTGGCTGTCGTCAGTGGGCATACGGAATCAGTGTAAGCGCCCCGGCGCGGCGCCGCCGCGGCGCGGCCCGAATCCCCTCGCCCGTCTTAGCGCCAAAGGTTACAATTCAGAGTAGTTGAGGTCGCCTATGCGCTTGCGAGGGGTCACCGCGGTTTTGGCCGCGGCGCTATTGCTTTGCCTGGGTTCGTCCGCCTGGGCCCAGGGGGCATGTCCCGGCGGCGAATCACTCACCGGCTTTCGCCTCCTGGCCGGTCCGCGCGGCGGTGGGCCGATGCTGCCGCTGATGCGCGTCAACCAGCTGCACGCGGGCGACATGCTCTGGTATTTGCCCCACGGCCTGCCCCTGCGCTGGCGCCGCTCCGCCCGCGTGGCCATCCTCCTGGTTCCCAGCGCCGAAAACGCCGCCAACATCCTGGTACTGCGCGTGCACCGCGCCGACCATCCCGCCGGCTGGACCGTGCCCGAACCCGCCGCCGCCGTGGCCCTGCTGTTCGGCCCGCGCGGCTTCAACGCCGGCACCATCCGCAAGCTCGCCGCCGCCCATCCCGAGCTGATCCGCAACTTCATTGACTATGCCAGCCAAGCGACCCGCGTCGAGGCGTTGGTCGCCCTGCTGTCGCGGTATGAGCATTCCCGCCCCGGCAGCATCAAGCTGCAAACCCTGCTGCACCGCTACTCGGAGCGCTACGGCGTCCAGCTTCCCAAGGTGAACCCGGCGCAGCCGCCGGAAGAAACCGCCGCCGAACTGCTGCACGCCGTCGCCCCGCCTACCGCCATGCCCGGCGCCTCCCCCCACGCCGCCCTCACCGCCGGCTCGCAGAGCGCCGCCGCCGCCGTCGCCAGCCTCTACTTCGCTCCTCTCGTCGGCGTCGCCACCAGCAGCGTGCCGCTGGTCAAGGCCCTGCACGGCATGATGTTCCCCGGCACCGCCTTCCGCGGCGCCTTCGCCGTGCCCGGGGAAACCGGCCAGTCCAACATGGCGCTCTGCACCACCAACGCCTCGCGCCAGCCGCATAAGCGCCTCGCCTATGTTTGGATGGCCCGCATCCCCGGCGACGCCCCGCCCGCCATCCGCCTGCTGCGCAACGCCAGCGTGCCCGCGGGATGGCAGACGCAGGTCCACGTCACCTGCGACAGCGTCGCCCAGCTCCGTGCCCTGATGCGCGTCCATCACTGGGCCCTGGCCGGCGGCGGCCACCGCTATCCCCTGCCCGTGGATGTGGCCAGCGTCGGCGTGGACCGGGACACGTTGCAACTCGACCTGCGGCAGGCTTCCGTCCCGCCCGGCCGTTATCAACTTTCCGCCACCTGGGATTGGACGCCAGTCCTGGCCCGCGGCACGGTCACCGTCCGCCCCTCGCCGGCGCTGGCCTCCGCCCGCCTGGCGCCGCACCAGCCCGACCTGATCAGCGGCGGCGGTACGGTCCCGCTGCGGCTGACCGGCGCCGACTTTTCCCTGGTGCGCAGCGCCACGCTGACCACCGCGGCGGGCTCTCCGCCCGGCCTGGCCGCGGCGCCGCTGGCCGTTCCCTTGACCCATCCCTCCCGCTCCGCCCTCAGCCTGCGCCTTGACACGCAGCCGTTGGCCCCCGGCGCCTACACACTGCATCTGCACGCCGCCAACGGTGAAACCGCCGCCATCGGCCTCACCGTCCTGCCCCCCAACCCCACGCTGACCGGCTTGCCGCTGACGGTCCATCTCGGCGCCTCCCGCCCGACCATCTGGCTCCGCGGCGAGCATCTGGCGGAGATCACCCGCATCACCAGTCCCGGCGCCGCTTGGACGCTCGGACCGGCGCCGAATGCCGTGGCGAAAACCGGCGACGCCGACCGCCGCGCCGTCACCATCGCCCCGCAACAAAACCTGCAAGCAGGCCAGAAGCTGCCGGCCACGCTCTATCTGGCCGGGCGCAAGGCGCCGATCACCGTCGCCAACGCCATTCAAATCGCCCCGCCCCTGCCGATTATTCGCCAGATCCAGCAGGCGAGTTTCCGCAGCCCCATCGCTCTGCGCCCCGGCGAGCTGCCCGCCGCCACCATGGTCAGCTTTTCCGTCGCCGTCGCCCACGCCGGCGACAACAGCGATTTCCGCCTCAGTTGCGGCGGCGACAACGATGATGACTTGGCGTTGCAGCCCGGCATTCCCGCCCGCGGCGGCGCCGCCCAAGTGGATGACGCCGGTGAAGGTCTGTATTACCTCGCCTTCCAGCCCGGCCGCGTCGGCAATGACGGCTGCCAAATCGAGTTGCAGGTCACCTCTCCCACCGGCGATTCCATCCCCAAGTCCCTCGGCCGCATCGTCCGCCTGCCCACCATCACCGGCTTTCAGCTGGGCGATCAATCCGCCGGGCCCGGCCAGTACCGCGGCACGCTGACCGGTTCCAATCTTCAGCTGATCGCCGCCACCGGCTGGAACCGCGACCACGGTGTTCCCGTCACCGCAGTGCCCGCCGCAACCGGACCTCCTGGCGCCCAGCGCCTGCGCATCGCCATGCCCTGGCCGCCCCCCTCGCCCCACGCCCCGCTTTACATTTGGCTGCGCGGCGAACCCCACGGCCGCAAAACCTCGACCCGCTTCCAGTAAACGCGCCGCCCCTTCCCCGTCCCTCGTCCCCAGGGCTCGTGGGTAGGGCTCCTGCCCTGTGTTCCCTCGCCCTCCCGGGCGGCGGGGAGTAACAGTCGGGACGGCTATCCTACTTTCGCTGCGGCTAGGGCCGGATTTGACCGCATGGCGGCTGCGGGCTAAAGTCCGCAGGACACAGGCTGAAGCCTGTTCCGCGCCCGGGCCGGCCGCGCCCAGCGCGGCCGCACGCAATCCGGAGGCATACCCCGCCCCTGCAAGTTCCTAGCCCTCCTGGGCCGCCGGCGTCGCCGCAATGGCGCGGGAACGCGCTATCTTGGGACGGGGCCACGAGACGCGGCCTTTCCCTTTCAGCGGAAATGAAACCGGCGATCGCTGAAAAACTGCGGTCGGCAGAATGTGAGGAGACCCGTGCGGTTTGGCAAGCGAGTAGAGGCAGTCGCGGTCGCTGGGGATTCGATGCGCCCGGTTGCATGGCGGCGGCTGCGAGGGCGCGCGGCTGTGCTGATGTGTTGCGCGGCAATTGGCGTGCCGGTGTGGGCGCAGGCCGCAACGACTCCGGCCGCGAAGTACGCGCAGGTGCAGCAGCGGCTCGCGCACGGGTGGAACACCTGGGACACGCATAGCGTCATGACCCAGGTGCTGTTGCCGGAAGGGTTGGCCATTCACGCCGGCCTCAAACAGCGGAGTACCGCAGGGTCCAATGATTTCTTGCGCGCGGCGCTGATTGGCGAGTTGCAGCAAGGCGCGCCGCGGGTGTTTCCAGGGCCGCATGCCTACAACGGCAGCTACACCGACATGAGGCTGACCTGGCATGGGTACCGGATTCGCATCCAGACCGCGCATGACGCGGGCGATTTGGTGATGCTGGTGACACGGCTCAGCCAAGCCCACCGCCTCCACCTGCCGCCGGAAATGGTGTTCTGGGCGAACATGCTGTGGGGACGTCCGGGCCGGATTACCAAGCGGGGAGAAACGATCGAAGCTCGATTCGCGCATAAAGCGATACGCGTGTATCTCACCGGGAAGGATGAGGACGACCTGGACGTTCCCGTGGGCGGGGCATATTTCAGCGCCGTGCTGCGCGGGACCGTTGGGCTGAGTACCGGAGCGCCGCGGAGCATTGCCGAGATTCGGCAAGCGATTGCGCGAGAGAAGAAGGCGTATCGGGATTCCATATCCCGATTCGGCAAGCTGGACTCCGTGGCCGACGCCATTCAGAGCGTCATCGGCTGGGACACGATCTATGAGCCGGAGAAGCAAAGGGTGATCACGCCCGTCAGCCGCGTCTGGAATGTGCGCTGGGGAGGCTACGTGCTGTTCGACTGGGACACGTTCTTTACCGCAACCCTTGCCTCCGTGGGCGACCGCGACCTCGCCTATGCGAACGCGATCGAGATCCTGCGCGAGGAAACGCGGGAAGGCTTTGTGCCGAATTACGCGCGCGCGCACGGCTGGAAAAGCAGCGACCGTTCCGAGCCGCCGGTCGGATCCATTACGGTGCTGGGGCTCTATCGCCAGTTCCATGACCGGTGGTTGCTCGCCGAGACCTACCCGGCGCTGTTGCGCTGGAACCGCTGGTGGGCCGAGCACCGCGACCGTGACGGCTATCTGGTGTGGGGCAGCGACGGCGAGAATCAGCCCGTGAATTTGGATGATCCCACGGCGGGAACGCGCGCAGGCGCCATTCTGGAGTCCGGCCTGGACAACAGCCCCATGTATGACAGCGCGGTCTATGATCCCAAGACGCATCAGCTGGAATATGCCGATGTCGGTTTGATGAGCCTGTACATCGCCGACTGCCACGCGCTCGCCAGAATCGCCGGCATTCTAGGTAAGCCGGCCGAGGCGGCGCGGCTGGAGGCGCGCGCCAAAAAGTACGGCGCCAAATTGCAGACCATGTGGAATGCGAAGCGCGGGATCTTTCTGAATCGGGATCTGCACACCGGGAAATACAATCCGCGGCTCTCACCCACCAATTTCTATCCCTTGCTGGCTGCGGTTGCGACTCCGGCGCAGGCCAGGGAAATGGTGCAACGGCACCTGCTGAACCGCAAGCAATTCTGGGGCAAGTGGGTGCTGCCCTCCATTGAGCGCAGCGATCCGGCATTCAAGGACCAGAATTATTGGCGCGGCCGCATCTGGGGACCAATGAACTACCTGGTGTTCCTGGGACTGGGCAACTACCATTCGCCGCTGATCCAGCGCACGCGCCGCCAGCTCGCCGCGAAGTCGCTGGCGCTGTTCCTGAAAAGCTGGAACGCGCATGGCTATGTGCATGAAAACTACAACGCGATCACCGGCGCGGGCGACGACGTGACCAACAGCGACCGGTTCTATACCTGGGGAGCCCTGCTGGGATTGATGAGCCTCGATGAGCAGCAGATGAAAGCCGGACCCAGCCACGGCGCTCAACATTGATCGGCGCGGGCCAAGCCCAGCCGCGGGCGGGGGTTTCGACCACTCGGCCGGTTGGGCCGGGGCCCAGTGGGCCCAAGCCCGGTCGCCGCAACCGGGAGGCTGCTCTGCCTCCCGCTCAATTGAGACGCGGGGTGCGCCGGCGTGAGTTGCCTTTCGGAGGGTGGGGGAGGAGCAGAGGCGGCGGGGCTGGGCAGGCGGCGGGGGCGGGGCGGGGCGCGGGCCGCTGGCTGGGGCCTGTTCCGCGGCGGTTGCGAGGCGCCTCATTTTCCGGGACACGGTGGCTGCCGGGTCCTTCGGGATGAGTTTTGGGTGGGAATGAAGCGGAAGCGGTGACGCCGGCTGACTGGCTGGGGCGGTTGGGCCGACCCCCCGGTGGGCCTCCGGGGCGGGCGGACGCAGCGGGCCTGTTCGGCGCCAGGTTAGAGCCTTGGGCGCGTTCTAGCCGCGTTCGGGGCGGCCCCCTGACGCAGGAATGCGAGCGCGATCATCGCGGTTCGTCCCCACCGCTTGCGCGCTGGGCCGGCTGCCCTCCGGAGGGCGCCAGGAAGGTTAAGGGAGGGGCGCGCCATTTTGGCCGCCCGCCAACAGGCGACTGCGGTTTGGCGGTAAAGGTCGTAGGTGAGCGCAAAGGCCTTTGGGTCGTAGACTGGCCCCGGGCCTCTCCATAGGTCCGCGCTGGCGTGGCCAGGGCGGCAGTGGCTGAATCGGCAGAGATCCTCGTAGAGCTGACCGACCCACCCTTTCACTCGCTCACCTCTGCGCCAGATGAATGGTTGCAGCCCCGCTGCCATGAGGTGTTTGTTGAGGTTTCGGACCGTCCTGTTCCCGCTGAGGATTTGGTCGCACGCCGGTTGGAATGGGAGAGGCTCGCCGGCCCTGAGCCACGCCCGGAAGCGGAGGTCCGATTGCTCGTCCTGGTAGCGGAGAGCGATCAAGGTCCTTTCAAGCGCCGCCCTCAGCGTTTCAACTGCTTGCCGGTAGAACCCATGCGCGGATGCGTAGGCGGATGCTTGCCACTCAGCCTCGGCCTCGAATGCCACGTGGGCGAGGGCGTCCTGCTCCAGGGAACCGTCCGCTGCGAACCCGGTCTGGTGGATCCACTCGCTGTGCAACTCACGTTGCAATCGGAGCGCGCTCCCGTGGTATTCGGTTGTCTGGAGGCAGACATCGTCGGGCGCGGCCTGGAGTTCCGTCCACGTCTTCAGATCGATTGGGTCCAGCACCACGCGAAACTTTTTCACTATTGCGAAGGCGCCGGGCGGTATGACGAGGCGGGCCGACCGAAAATCGTCCTGGCGGAGCGGTCGTGCGTGGCCCTTGAGGAGGAATTTCTTTGTCCTCCTCGTAACAACGCGCCGCCGGGTGCTCCTCGTCTTCATCGTCCTAACCTCCCTGAGGTATCCCGTCCTTCCGTCTCGCGTTCCTCCGCGGATCACGCCGGCTTACCGTGGGCCGGTCACCAGCGCCACATTACCACGGGGCCCAATGACGGCGCGCCTGGCGCCGATGGATGCGCTGCGCTCGGACTAGCGCCCGGCATTCTCGGCCCCGGGGCCAGGCTTTCGGCCGGCCGCCTCAGCGCGGCGGGGGATAGGCGATCTGGCCGAGGATGGCGGGGCGGCGGGCGCCGGTGGCGGCGGGCAGGTTGGCGGGCAGTTGGTGGAAGGTGCGGTCGCCGAGCAGGGCGAAGGCCAGGGCTTCCTTGGCTTGGGGCAAAATGCCGAAATCGGCGGAGGAGCGGAAGCGGCAATGGGGCGCGGCGGCGGCCAGCATGCGCATCAGCGTGGGATTGCGCAGGCCGCCCCCGGAGACGACCACCTCCCAGGGCGTCCGCGTGTCCGGGCCAAGCGCCAGGCCAAGGGCGATCGTGCGGGCGGTCAGGGCGGCGGCGGTGGCGAGCAGATCGTCCCCCGCGGCCCGTGGTGCGGCGGCGAGCAGGCGGGCAAGGAAGGCGCGGCCAAATTGCTCGCGGCCGCAGCTTTTCGGCGGCTTGCGTCGGTAATACGGATCGGCCAGCAGACGATTCAGCAGCGGCTCCAGCACCCGGCCGCGCGCGGCGGCGCGGCCGTCCTGGTCCCAGCGCCGGCGGCCCTGGCTGATATGGGCGGCGAGAGCGTCCATGACCATGTTGCCGGGACCGGTGTCGAAGGCGCAAACGTCATCCGGCGCGACCTCCGGCGGCAGCAAGGTCAAATTGGCGATGCCGCCGATGTTGAGCGCGGCGCGGGGCTGGCGCGGATGGCGCAGCAGCAGCCAATCCACGAAGGGAACCAACGGCGCGCCTTGGCCGCCGAGGGCGACGTCGGCAGCGCGGAAATTGCTGATGACGGGAACACCGGTGCGGGCGGCGATGACCGCGGCTTCCCCGAGCTGCCAGGTGCAGGCCAGGCGGCGACCGAGAAACGGCGCCGGGCGGCCCTGATGGTAAATGGTTTGGCCGTGGCTGGCGATGAACGCCAGGCGGGTGGGGGCGAGGCGGGCCTCGCGGCAGGCGGCGAGGACCGCCGCGGCGATGGTATCCGCCAGCCAGACGTTGAGGCGGGCGAGTTCGGCGACCGAGATGGCGGCGGCGTCGCAGGCGGCCAGCAGGCGCTGGCGCTCGCGGCGATGGAAGGCGAAGCTGGCCAGATGGACCAGCTCGACGCGGCGGGCGCTGAGCGGGCCCGAAAGGCGAACCAGGGCCACATCCACGCCGTCACAGGAGGTGCCGGTCATCACCCCGGCAGCCAGCGAATGGCGTGGACGCGGCGATACGCTCCCGCGAGGCGAGGGCTGCGGGCGAAGCGATGCCGCGTGGCGAGGTGCGGAAGACGAAGCGGGCACCTGGCGATTACAGCAGGGTTCAGGGGCTAGGGTCCAGCGATTAGGCATCGCGGTTGGCGCCGCCGTAGCGCCCTGGGATCGGTGGCCGGCAGCCGGGACGGCCGTCCATGCGCCCGCCCGGCCGCGCGGAGCGCGACCGCACGCAAGGAGGAGGCATACCCCACGCCGGGCGCGGCGGAGACATTTTGCACGGCGGAAGCATTGGCGCCGAAGCGCGGGGTAGGGCTCCCGCCCTGCGTCTCGTCGCCCTTCCGGGCGGCGGAAACCGGCGGCCGGTCCCGCGGCCCTGGCAAAGCGCAGCCCTTCTGGGAGCGCCGGCATCTTGCCGGCGTGTTCGCCCGCGCCTTGCGTGCCGCCCCTTATGGGGGTCGGGCGCCGACCCTGCGTTCCGTAGCCTTCCCCGGCGGCGGGAAGCGAGAGCCGGGACGGCGGTGATGTGCGGCTTACGGGCCGGCGTTCTTTAGCTCGGCTTGCAGCGCGGCGAGCAGCTGGATGGCTTCCAGCGGCGTCAGGCGATTGACATCGAGCTCGCCCAGGCGGGCGGCGATTTTTTGGCTGATGGGGGTGAACAGCGTCAACTGCAGCTCTGGCGGCTCCGGCGCCAGATCGCCGCTGGTGCGGCGTTCGGCACGCTCATGGCGGTCCAGCACCTGCCGCGCGCGGGCCATCACCTCCGGCGGCAGGCCGGCGAGGCGGGCGACCTCCAAGCCATAGCTGCGGTCGGCGGCGCCGGGCTCGACGCGGCGCAGGAAGACGATCTGCTGGCCGGCCTCGGCCACGGCGACGCGGCAGTTGCGGACGCCGGCGAGATGATCGGCCAGCTCGGTGAGCTCGTGATAATGCGTGGCGAACAGCGTCTTGGCGCCGCGGGCGGCGTGCAGATGCTCGATGATGGCCCAGGCCAGGGCCAAGCCGTCATAGGTGGCGGTGCCGCGGCCGATTTCATCCAGAATGACCAAGCTGCGGGAGGTGAGCCCGTTGAGGATGGCGGCGGTTTCCGTCATCTCCACCATGAACGTCGAGCGGCCGCGGGAAAGATTGTCGCCGGCGCCGATGCGGGTGAAGATGCGGTCCACGATGGGCAGGCGGGCGCGGTCGGCGGGCACGAAGGAGCCGATCTGCGCCATCAGGCAGATCAGCGCCACCTGACGCAGGTAGGTGCTCTTGCCGCCCATGTTGGGGCCGGTGAGGATCAGGACGCGATGCTGCTCATCGTCCATGTAGGTGTCGTTGGGAACGAAGCGGTCGGCGGTGGGATCCCAGGCGGCGAGTTCGACCACGGGATGGCGGCCGGCGCGAATCTCCAAGGCGCCGTCCTCGGACCATTGCGGGCGGCAGTAACGGCGCTGGCGGGCGAGATGGGCAAAGCAAGCCAAGACGTCGAGCTCGGCCAGGGCGGCGGCGTTGCGGCGGATGGCGGCGCCGGCGGCGGCGACGGTTTGGCGCAGGGCGGCGAAGAGCTGGGCCTCCAGCTCCCTGGCCCGCTCCTCTGCGCTCAGCACCTTGATCTCCAGCTCCTTCAGTTCCGGCAGGGTGAAGCGTTCGGCGTTGACCAAGGTTTGCTTGCGCTCATACCGCGGCGGGACCAGGTGCAGGTTGGCGCGGGAGACCTCGATGTAATACCCGAAGATGTTATTGAAGCGGACCTTCAGCGAGGCGATGCCGGTGGCCTCGCGTTCGCGCTGCTCGATGGCGGCCAGCGCCTGCTTGCCGCCGTGGCCCAGGGAGCGCAGCTCGTCGAGCTCCGCGGAAACGCCGCCGCGGATATAGCCGCCGTCCGTGGTGGCCGCTGGAGGCTCCTCGCGGATGGTGGCGACGATCTGGTCGCGCAGCGAGGACAAGGGATCGAGTTCGGTGGCGAGCGGCTCCAGCCGGCCGGGCAGCGCGGCGGCGGCTGCTTGCGGCCGAACGGCGGCGGGCACGGCGACGGAGGCGGACGCGGCGGACGCGGCGTCGGTATCGGCCCGGGCGGCGGAGGTAACGGCGGCGGATGAGCCCGCTGCGGCGGCGTCCGCGGCGGGGGGACGGCCCAGGGCGGCGGCGACCGCCGGAATGCGGTCGAGCGAAGCCGCCAGGGCGCGCAGGTCGCGGGGATTGGCCGTGGCCAGGGTGGCCCGCGACAACAGGCGCTCCAAATCAAGAATGCCGGCCAGCGCGGCGCGTAGCGCCGCAAGATCCACTGTCGCGCGCAGCGCGGCGAGATCCACCGCCGTGCGCGGCGGGGCAAGATCCAGCGCCGCGCGCGGCGCGGCGGCGGCCGGGGCAGGGAAGCGCCGCGGCGGCGCGGTTGGCCGCCCCCGGCAGGACCGGCGCGACCAGCGGGCCGGCCAGCGCGGCGACGGCATCCAACCGCGC
>DAHUYO010000046.1 GCA_027315185.1 Acidobacteriota bacterium | reverse complement strand
GTTCCCCATGTCATCGCGAGCCACGGACGGCCGGTGGGCGGCATTCAGCCGGAGGACGCGGTGATCTTTTTCAACTACCGCGCCGACCGGGCGCGGCAGATGACGCGCGCGCTGACGCGCAGCGGAGAGCCGGATGCGGCGCTGGAGGCGGCGATCCCAGCGGCGGCCGTGCCGCGCCCGCTGGAATACGTCTGCATGACCCGCTACGACAAGACCTTCACGCTGCCCGTGGTGATCCCGCCGGAGTCCATGGACCATCTGCTGGCGCAGGTCATGGGGGAACGGGGGCTGCGCAATTTGCGCGTGGCGGAGACGGAAAAATACGCGCATGTGACGTACTTCTTCAATGGCGGCGTGGAGAAGCCATTTCCGGGCGAGGATCGCGCCCTGATTCCGTCGCCCAAAGTGGCGACCTACGATCTGCAACCGGAAATGTCGGCGCGGGGAGTGGCGGCCCGGGTGGTGGAGGCGATCGAGAAGCCCGGGTTTGACGTCATCATCGCCAACTTCGCCAACGCCGACATGGTGGGCCATTCGGGCAAGATCGAGCCGACCATCCGCGCGGTGGAGACGGTGGACGCCTGCCTGGGGGAGATCCACCAGGCGCTGCGGCGGCGCGGCGGCGCGCTGCTGATCACCGCCGACCACGGCAACGCGGAACAGATGATTGACCCGGCCACCGGCGGGCCGCAGACCGCCCACACCACCAATCCGGTGCCGTTGATCTGGGTGGGAGAGGGCGCGCGCGGGCACAGCTTGCACAATGGCGGCTCGCTGCGGGACATTGCGCCGACCATGCTGGGGCTGCTGGACCTGCCGGAGCCGCCGGAGATGAGCGGTCACGACCTGCGCGGGTAGGCCGGACGGCCAGGGCCAGGGTCAGCCTGGCCGGCAAGGCCCCCATCCGGACAGGCGACGCGCAGCGTCTGGGGTTCTTACAATGGCCTTATGAAGCGCCTGCTCTGCATTACCGCGCATCCCGACGATGAAGCCGGCAATTTTGGCGGCACGCTGCTGAAATCCGCCGCCGCCGGGAACCAGACCCTGCTGATTTGCCTGACCGCCGGGGAAGCCGCGCGCAATCGGGGCCGAGCCGTGGATAACGAGGACTTGGCGGCGATTCGCACCCGCGAGCTGGCGCGCTCCTGTGAGCTGCTGAAGATCGGCGCGCACCAAGTTTGGAGTTTTGCCGACGGCAAACTGATGGAGGCGAACTTCCACGAAATCACCGGACGGCTGGTGAAGGTGATCCGCGACTTTCAGCCGCATGTGGTGCTGACGCTCGGGCCGGAGGGCGGCATCACCGGCCACCCGGACCACGCCATGGCTGGGTTGGCGGCGACGGCGGCCTTCCATTGGGCGGGACGAGAGCAGTTTTTCCCGCAGCAGGCCAAGCTGCCCCATCAGGCGGCACGATTATTTTATGGCACGGCGGAACGCAACCCGCCGCATCTGCCCACGGTTCCGCTGCCGCCGATAGACGTGCGGGTAGATATTGCCGCGTACTTCGAAACCAAGCTGGCGGCCTTCCAGGCACATAGCACGCAAGCGCCGCTGTTTGAGCGGTTTGCGGGGTTTGCGCGGCAGATGGGCGCGGTGGAGTGTTTTCATCTCGCCGCCGCTCCCGCTGGTTTTGACCGCTCCGCGCTGATTGCGTCCGGCGATCTTTTCCACGCTCTATAGGCGTGGAAACCGCGCCTAGCGGGCGGGCCTGCTGAGGACGACAAATCCCCTTGCACCCGAGGGCACACCCCCGCAAAATAGATTGCGTAATGCAAGTGACCCATGGTAGTTTGGCCAGAAACCGGCGGGGTCGAAAGCCAGCGCGGCGTTCGGGCTGCCCGGTGAGCATGGCGCTGGAGATCTTCGGCGACCGTTGGTCGCTGCTGATCGTCCGGGATGTGATGGTGCGTGGCTACCGAACATTTCAGGAGTTTTTGCAATCCGGGGAAGGCATCGCCAGCAATATACTGGCGGAACGGCTGAGGCGGCTGCGGGCGGCGGGCATATTGAGCGCCGAACGCGCCGCCGGCGACGGCCGGAAGATTTGCTACCAACTCACCCAAAAGGGGATTGATTTGGCGCCGGCGGTGCTGGAAATTTTTTTGTGGAGCGCAATGTACGAACCGACGGCGGCGCCGTCGGCGGTGGTGGACCGGATGGCTCAGCATCGGGAACAGATCTTGCAGGAGGTGCGGCGCCGGTGGGCCGCGAACGATCCCACGCCGGTGCTGCCGCGCTTCGGAGACGCACGATGAGCGTTCATCTGCGTGAACAGGCCGACCCGATCCGCTGGCCGGAGACACACTATCTGTTCGTGGAGGCGACCGGCCCCTTCGCCCAAACCGCACCGCGAGCATGGCAGGAAGTGCATCAACGGCAGGCGGCGACTGCGGCGCGGGCCCGCGTAACGGGAGCGATGAGTTTGTACCGCATCGCCGAGCAGATCGATCGCGCCGGGTTCATTCTCGCGGCGGAGCCGGGCGAGGTTCCGGAGGGGTGGCGCTATGAGTTGTTTCCGGGCGGACGGTACCTGCGCTTTACGCTGCCCGGGCCCTATGCCCAGTTACCGGAGGCGAGCCAGCGCGTGCAACAGATTGTGCGCGAGCAAAACAGCGGCGTGCGCGAGGGCTTCTATATCGAGCAATACCGAAACGACCCGCGGACTACCCCGGAAGCCGAGCTGATCACCGAGATTTTGGTTCCCGTTTCCTAGGAGGCCCATGCAAGTCAACCCCTACCTGCATTTCCACGGCAATTGCGAAGAGGCGTTTCAGTTCTATGCGCGGGTGCTCGGCGGCACGATCGCCGCCCTGCACCGTTTCGCCGGCAGCCCGATGGAAAGCCAAACGCCGCCGGATTGGAGGAACAAAGTCATGCACGCCTCGTTGCGCTTGGGCGCGTTCACGCTGCTGGGCAGTGATCCTCCAGCGCCGCATTTCCAAGCACCGCAGGGCTTTTCCGTCTGCCTGGAGGCGGACACGGAGGCGGAAGCGGACCGGATGTTCGCCGCCCTGGCCGAAGGCGGGAAACCGACAATGCCCATTCAGAAGACGTTTTGGTCGCGGCGGTTCGGCATGCTCGTGGACCGCTTCGGCATTCCATGGATCGTGAACTGCCCGAATCCGGAGTATTCGTCATGAGCCAAGTACGCTTGTTAGTGGGAACGCGCAAAGGCGGGTTTGTCCTGACCGCGGATGGACGGCGCAAAGACTGGACGGTAAGCGGGCCGCATTTTGGCGGTTGGGAGATCTACCACATGAAGGGCTCGGCGGCGGATCCCAACCGGGTCTACGCCTCGCAATCGAGCGGCTGGTTCGGGCAGGTGGTGCAGCGCTCGGATGACGGCGGCCAAACTTGGAACCCGGTGGGCAACCAGTTCGTGTACGCCGGGACGCCGGGCACGCATGAGTGGTACGATGGCAAACCGCACCCCTGGGAGTTCAAGCGCGTGTGGCACCTGGAACCGTCGGCGGGAGATCCCGACGACGTCTATGCCGGGGTGGAAGACGCGGCGATTTTCCGCTCCCGCGATGGCGGTAAGACCTGGGCGGAACTGCCCGGGCTGCGGGGCCACGGAACGGGCTCGCACTGGCGCCCGGGCGCCGGCGGCATGTGCCTGCACAGCATCGTGCTCGACGGCGGAAGCAACGGCGGGAGAATCTACACCGCCATCTCCGCGGCGGGATGTTTTCGCAGCGACGACGGCGGCGGCACCTGGAAGCCGATCAATCGCGGGCTGCATTCGCAATATCTCCCCGATCCCGATGCGGAGATCGGCCATTGCGTGCATCATATTGCGCTGCACCCCGCCCGGCCCAGCACGCTGTTCATGCAAAAGCACTGGGACGTGATGCGCAGCGATGACGCGGGCGACCATTGGACCGAGGTCAGCGGCAATCTGCCCACCGATTTCGGGTTCGTCATTGACGTTCACGCGCATGAGCCGGAGACCATCTACGTCGTGCCCATCAAAAGCGACTCGGAGCACTATCCTCCCGAGGGCCGGCTGCGGGTGTATCGCAGCCGCAGCGGCGGCAACGAATGGGAAGCGCTGAGCCGCGGACTGCCGCAGCAGAATTGTTACGTGGACGTGCTGCGTGACGCGATGTCGGTGGACCGGCTGGAGCCTTGCGGCGTGTACTTCGGCACGACCGGGGGACAGGTCTACGCATCGGCGGATGCCGGCGACTCCTGGACCGCCGTGGCGCATGATCTGCCCGGGGTGTTGTCCGTGGAGGCGCAGACGCTGCCGTAAGGGAGGCCGTCGGGCGCGTGACCCGCTGACGAGCCGGATCCGGTATGGTGCAGATCATTCTTCCCGCGCATTTGCGCACCCTGGCGGGCGTGAACGGCGAGGTGTGGCTGGATCTGGCGCCACCGGTCACGGTTGCCGCGATCCTGGACGCCGTGGAAGCGAGATTTCCGCCCCTGCTGGGAACGATCCGTGACGCGCAAAGCCGCCAACGGCGCCCCTTCGTGCGCTTCTATGCCTGTGAAGAGGACCTATCGCATGACGATCCGGACACACCGCTGCCGGCGGCGGTCGCCGAAGGACGGGAGCCGTTTTGGATCATTGGGGCGATCGCCGGCGGCTAGGGCGCAGCGGTCGGTGGAGGCGGCATGCGGGGGCCGGTGGCTAAGGTTCAGTCGCTCCCATAGCCTACGGGGCGACTAGCGTGGATTCGGTTCGACTCCGTGCCTGGTCCGGAACGCCGGGGCTGACCTGGATGGCGACGCCCTGGCCCACTAATTCCTGGCCGCCCTGGGCCGGCAGAATGGCCGCGTGCGCCAGAGGAAGGCGGGGACCGGTCTTCAGGCGCCACTGGCCTGCAACCGGAACAATGGTGCAGAACGCCGCGGGCAATGGAATCGCGTCGTCGGTTTTGGCTTCCAGCCGCGAAACCTGGAAATAGGGGCATTGGATGAGCGGGCCGCTGGTGGAGCGCGGCAGCAGACCAGCGGCGGTCCGGGCATGTGCTACTTCCAAGCCGGCCTCAAGGTGAAGCTCCCGCGGGCGGCCGGAAGCGTCCACGCGGCCATAGTCGTCCAGGCGAAAGGTGTTGTCGGAGGGTTGCTGCACCTCCAATATCACTAAGCCCGGTCCTAGCGCATGGACGGTGCCCGCGGGGACAAAATAGGTGTCGCCGGGCGCGGGCTCATGCCAAGCGAGAAGTTGGGCGGCAGCGCCGCCTCCGGCGCGGCAGGCGGCGGCCAGATGTTGGATCTCCGCCCCGGGAAGCAAGTTGAGAGCGAGTTTCGCTCCGGGCTCCGCCGCCAGCACGTGCCACATCTCGGTTTTGCCCCGCCCCAATCCATGGAGCGCGGCATAGGAATCATCTGGGTGCACTTGTATGGAGAGGAAATCCTTGGGGAAGAGGAGCTTGATCAAGAAAGGAAATTCAGCCCGCGAGTCCGCGGGTTCGTTCCAGGCGGCGCTTTCCCGCCGCCACCATGATTCCAGCGTTTCGCCGGTTCCGGCTACACGGCAGTACGGCGCGGTCAGCCAAGCTTCTCCAACGGGATCGGCGCCATCGGGCAGCGGAGGGTAGAAGGGGCGAGGGTCGCGGGTACCCCAGATTCTTGGGCTGAACCAGGGCTCGACGATAACCGGCGGAGGCATGGGCATGCAGATTCAGGGTACCAGTGACGGGCGACGCCGGAGCCCAAAGCGGCCTCCCTTCGGCCGAGGCGCTCATGCAGCGATCCACTCCCGCATTCGCCGCCAACGGTCGCATACCATAGCGATACCGCCGTGAGGGAGAAAACGTCTCCCGGCTGCGGCGTGGAGTCAGATTCCGCCGCCTGGCACGCAAAGCTTCCTGCTGATTTTGCACGGCCCCGACACACCCCGCCGTGGCGGCTTCACGCATTGGCTGGTCTACGACATTCCGGCTTCCATTCGCCGGTTGCGCGCGGCAACCCCACTGACTTCCAGCGTGCGCGATGCCGGTTTGCAGGGAAGGAATGACGCCGGCGGGATCGGTTGCCCCGGGCCATGCCCGCCGAGCGGGACGCACGTTATTGTGCGCACTTTTGCGCCCTCGACGCCGCCGGCCTGAGCCTTCCGCCGGGCGCACCCGCGGGCGCCGTACGGGCGGCGGTGCACGGACATGAACTGGCCAGGGCCGAGCTGAAGGCCGGCTTCCCCGAGCGGGACGCGCGCCGCTGAGGCGGCGGCGTCCGCGGGGCACAAAAATAAGGGCGGGCCAAGCGGCCCGCCCCATGCGACCTGTGCGCAACCCCGCTGCTAGGTTTTACTCCAATCCCAGATCGGCATCGGCGTCGCTGTCATTATCCTCGCCGTGGAAAAGGTCCAGCGCCCGCTCGGCTTCCTCGTACTGGGAAGGCGGAGTCGCGGCAGCCTCCAATGCGGCGGCTTCCTCTTCTTCCTCTCCGACCAGCCGCACGCCGCGATAGTACTCCAGTCCGGTGCCGGCCGGAATCAACCGGCCCATGATGACGTTCTCCTTCAGCCCGCGCAGGAAGTCCACCTTGCCCTGAATGGAGGCTTCGGTCAGCACGCGGGTCGTCTCTTGGAAGGACGCGGCGCTGATGAAGCTCTCGGTGGAGAGCGACGCCTTGGTGATGCCCAGCAGCAGGGGACGGCCGGTGGCCGGCTTGCCGCCGGTGGCGATGGCGCGCTCGTTCTCCTCGCGGAAGCGGAATTTATCCACTTGCTCGTCCACCAAGAACTCGGTGTCGCCGACATCCTCGACCCGCACCCAACGCATCATCTGGCGGACGATCACCTCGATGTGCTTGTCGTTGATGTTGACGCCCTGGAGCCGGTAGACCTCCTGAATCTCGTTGACCAGATAGGCCTGCAACTCCTTTTCGCCCAAGACCGCGAGGATGTCGTGGGGATTGCGCGGCCCGTCCATCAAGGGCTCGCCGGCGCGGACGCGCTCGCCTTCCTGCACGGCGATATGCACGCCGCGGGGCAGCAGGTACTCTTTTTCCGTGCCGTTGTCGGCGACAACCAGGATCTTGCGCTGGTTTTTGGAGACGTCGCCGTATTTGACCACGCCGTCAATTTCGCTGATGACCGCGGTCTCCCGCGGGCGGCGCGCCTCGAACAGCTCCACGACGCGCGGCAGGCCGCCGGTGATGTCCTTGGTCTTGGTGGTCTCCCGCGGGATCTTGGCGATGACATCGCCGGCCGCCACGGTCGCCCCCTCCTGCACCATCAAGTGGGCGTGGGAAGGCATCAGGTATTTCTTGGCTGTGCGGCCCTCGCCCGAAATCACCACCTGCGGCTGGCGCTTTTCATCGGGTGTCTCGGTAACCACCCAGTGCGACAGGCCGGTGACTTCGTCCACTTCCTCGTGCAGCGTGGAGCCTTCCTCCATGTCCTTGAACTTCACCGTGCCGGCGATTTCGGTGAGGATGGAGAAGGTGTAGGGATCCCACTCGACCATGGTTTCGCCCATGGCCACGGGATCGCCGTCCGCCTTCTTGAGGCGAGCGCCGTAGACCACGCTGTAGCGTTCGCGCTCCCGCCCCTTGTCGTCCACCACGGCGATGGCGCCATTGCGGTTCATCACCACCAGGTCGCCTTCCTTGCCGCGCACGGTGGCCAGGTTGAGGAAGCGCAGGAAACCCTTGCTGCGGGCCTCCTGGCGCGACTGCTCGCTGACCTTGCTGGCGGTGCCGCCGATATGGAAGGTCCGCATGGTGAGCTGCGTCCCCGGCTCGCCGATGGACTGCGCGGCGATGACACCCACGGCCTCGCCCAGCTCGACCAGGCGGCCGCTGGCCAAATTGCGGCCGTAGCAACTAATGCAGACGCCGCGCTTGGACTCGCAGGTCAGCACGGAGCGAATGAGCACCCGCTCGATGCCGGCGTTTTGGATGCGCGCCGCCAGATCCTCGGTAATCTCCTGGTTGACGTCCACGATCACGTTGCCTTCGTAATCCTTGACGCGTTCCAGGGAGACGCGGCCGACGATGCGGTCGCGCAGGCTCTCGACGATTTCGCCGGAGTCCACGATGGCGCTGACATAAATGCCGTCCACCGTGCCGCAATCCACTTCGCTGATGATGACGTCCTGGGCCACGTCCACCAGGCGGCGGGTCAGGTAGCCGGAGTCGGCGGTCTTGAGCGCCGTATCCGCCAAACCCTTGCGGGCGCCGTGCGTGGAGATGAAGTATTGCAGCACGGTCAAGCCCTCGCGGAAGTTGGCGGTGATCGGGGTCTCGATGATTTCCCCCGACGGCTTGGCCATCAAGCCGCGCATGCCGGAGAGCTGGCGGATCTGCTGCTTGGAACCGCGGGCGCCGGAGTCGGCCATGATGTAGACGGGGTTCACTCCGCCTTCCCGGTCCTCGCGCTCCAGCACGCCGAACATTTCATCGGAGACGCGTTCGGTAATGTTGGACCAGATCTCGACGACCTTGTTGTAGCGCTCGCCGTTGGTGATGGCGCCGTCGAGGTACTGCTTTTGCACCTCCACGACCTGCTTCTCGGCGTCCTTGACCAGGACGACCTTGTTGGCGGGAATGACCAGGTCCTCGATGCCGATGGAGACCCCGGCCTGCGTGGCGGCGTTGAAGCCCAGACTCTTGATCTCATCCAGCATCTTGACGCAGGTCTCCAGGCCGTAGCGCAGATAGGCGTAGTTCACCAAGGAACCCAGGCCCTTTTTCTTCAGCAGGCCATTGATGAACGGCATCTCCACCGGCAGGTGGTCGTTCAAAATCACCGTGCCCACGGTGGTGTCCACCAAGCGGTTGCGCACGGTCTGCACCTCGGCGCGGGTGACGTCCTGCGGGTCATAGGCGTTGGGCAGGTCAATCAACTCGCCGCTGTAGCGCAGCCGGATGGGGGTCATGATTTCGGCTTCCCCCAATTCCAGCGCGATGAGCACGTCCTCGGGCGAGGCGAAGCTGCGCCCCGCGCCGCGGGCGTTGATGTTGGGCTTGGTCAGGTAGTAGATGCCCAGCACCATGTCCTGCGAGGGCACGGTAATGGGCTGGCCGGAAGCGGGGGAGAGCACGTTATGCGAGCTCAGCATCAACACGCTGGCCTCCACCTGCGCCTCCGGCGACAAGGGGATATGCACGGCCATCTGATCGCCGTCGAAGTCGGCGTTGAAGGCGGTGCAGACCAGGGGATGGATGCGGATCGCCTTGCCCTCGACCAAGACCGGTTCGAAGGCCTGAATTCCGAGCCGGTGCAGGGTGGGAGCGCGGTTGAGGAGGACGGGATGGTCCTTGATGACGTCTTCCAGGATGTCCCAAACGATCGGCTCATGCTGCTCGACCATCTCCTTGGCCTGCTTGATGGTGGTGCAGTGGCCGCTCTGCTCCAAGCGGTGATAAATGAACGGCTTGAACAGCTCCAGCGCCATTTTCTTCGGCAGCCCGCACTGGTGCAGCTTCAGCTCCGGCCCGACGACGATGACGGAACGGCCGGAGTAGTCCACGCGCTTGCCCAGCAGGTTCTGGCGGAAGCGGCCCTGCTTGCCTTTCAAGGTGTCGGAGAGGGACTTCAGCGGGCGGTTGTTGGCGCCGCGCAAGACGCGGCCGCGGCGGCCATTATCAAACAGGGCGTCCACGGCTTCTTGCAGCATGCGCTTTTCATTGCGCACGATGACCTCGGGCGCATGCAGTTCCATCAGCTTCTTGAGGCGGTTATTGCGGTTGATGACGCGGCGGTACAGGTCGTTCAAATCCGACGTGGCGAACCGGCCGCCGTCCAGGGGCACCAGGGGACGCAACTCGGGAGGAATGACCGGCAGCACCTCCATGATCATCCACTCCGGCTTGTTCTGGCTTTTGCGGAAGGCATCCACCACCTTCAGGCGCTTGGCGTACTTCAACCGCTTCTGCACCGAGGTCTCGGTCTTCATCTTGTCGCGCAATTCCACCGCCAAGGACTCGATGTCGAGACGTTTGAGCAGCTCCTTGATGGCCTCGGCCCCCATGAGGGCGGTGAAGCGGCCGGCGAAGCCCTCGGTCATCAGCTGGCGGTAGCGATCCTCGGTCAGGACCTCGCGTTCCTTGACCGGCGCTTCGCCCGGGTCAATGACCACATAGGCCTCGAAGTAGAGCACCCGCTCCAGCTCGCGCAGGGTGATATCCAGCAAGTGGCCGATGCGGCTGGGCAGACCCTTGAAGAACCAGACGTGGGAGCAGGGCGAGGCCAGCTCAATGTGGCCGAGCCGTTCGCGCCGCACCTTGGACAACGTGACCTCGACGCCGCACTTGTCGCAGATCACGCCGCGGTGCTTCATGCGCTTGAACTTGCCGCACAAGCACTCCCAGTCCGTGACCGGCCCGAAGATGCGGGCGCAGAATAGGCCGTCGCGCTCCGGCTTGAAGGTGCGGTAGTTGATCGTCTCCGGCTTGGTCACTTCGCCGTGGGACCAGCTACGGATCTTCTCCGGCGAGGCCAGGCTGATGCGAATGCTGTCGAAATCGGCGATGAGATTGGCGCGGTCGTACGGGCTGCTTCGGTACACGGTGCCTCCAAATGCGAATGCGGTCTTGCCTAGCCCTCAAATCCGCCCCGCCCGGGCGGGGCGGCGGATGCCCGCAGCGGCGGCGGGCTAATCGTCGGCGGCGGCGCCCAGCGGCGGCGCCTCCTCCCGGTGTTGCATCAGTTCGACGTCCAGGCCCAGCGCCTGCAACTCGCGGATGAGCACGTTGAACGACTCCGGCACGCCGGGCTCGATGGCGGCCTCGCCCTTGACGATGGCCTCATAGATCTTGGCGCGGCCGAAGACGTCGTCGGACTTGGCGGTCAGCAGCTCTTGCAGGATGTAGGCGGCGCCGTACGCCTCCAGCGCCCAGACCTCCATTTCGCCGAAGCGCTGGCCGCCGAACTGCGCCTTGCCGCCCAGCGGCTGCTGGGTGATCAGCGAGTAGGGGCCGATGGAGCGGGCGTGGATCTTGTCGTCCACCAGGTGCGAGAGCTTGAGCATGTAGATGTAACCGACGGTGACCGGCTGCTCGAACTGGCGGCCGGTGACGCCGTCGGTCAGCCGGGCCTTCCCCGAAGTGGGCAGGCCGGCCTTGACCAGCAGGTTCTTGATCTCCTTTTCCCGCGCGCCGTCGAAGACCGGCGAGGCGAAGCGGACGCCGAGCGCCCGGCCGGCCCATCCCAGGTGCGTTTCCAGGATCTGTCCGACGTTCATGCGGGACGGCACGCCCAGGGGATTGAGCACGATCTCGACCGGCGTGCCATCCTCCAGGTAGGGCATATCCTCCTGCGGCAGAATGCGGGCGATGACACCCTTGTTGCCGTGCCGGCCGGCCATCTTATCGCCGACCGAAAGCTTGCGCTTCATGGCCACGTAGACCTTCACCAGGCGGATGACGCCCGGCGGCAGCTCATCGCCGCGGGTGAGCTTATCCTTCCGCTCGCGGGCGATCTTGGTGAGGACATCGATCTGCCGCGTGGTCATCTCCTCGATCTCGTCCATCTGCTCGTTGACGCGCGGATCGCGGTCGGCGTAGCGGGCCCGCTTCAGGTTGCGGGTGGAGAGTTCCTCGATGACTTCGCGGGTGAGCGTGTCGCCCTTGGACAATAGGCGTTTGTTGGTCTTTTCGTCGTGCAGATCGGCGTTCAGCACCTTGCCGCCCAGCAGCGCGGACAGGCGCTTGGCCCGTTCGTCGTTCAGGATGCGCACCTCGTCCTGAAGGTTCTTCTCGATGCGGGCGACATTGGTCTCCTCGATCGCCAGCGAACGGGCGTCCTTCTCCGCCCCCTTGCGGGCGAAGATCTTGACGTCCACCACCGTGCCCTCGATGCCCGGCGGGCAGTAGAGGGAAGCGTCGCGGACGTCGCCGGCCTTTTCGCCGAAGATCGCGCGCAGCAGCTTTTCCTCCGGGGTGAGCTGGGTCTCGCCCTTGGGCGTGACCTTGCCGACCAAAATATCGCCGGCGCGCAGCTGCGCGCCGATGCGCACGATGCCGCTCTCGTCCAGGTCGCGGAGAAAGGTCTCGCTGATATTGGGAATATCGCGGGTGATTTCCTCCGGGCCCAGCTTGGTGTCGCGCGCCTCGATCTCGAACTCCTCGATGTGGATGGAGGTGTAGTAGTCCTCTTGGACCAGCTTTTCGCTGACCAGGATGGCGTCCTCAAAGTTATAGCCGCGCCAGGGCATGAACGCGACCAGCACGTTGCGCCCCAGCGCCAGCTCGCCGCCTTCGGTGCAGGGGCCGTCGGCGAGCACCTGACCCTTCACCACGCGGTCGCCCCGGGCGACCACGGGCTTCTGATTGATGCAGGTGTTTTGGTTGGAGCGCTTGAATTTGATGAGCTGGTAAATATCGCTGCCGACCTCGCGGGAGAGCTGCCCGGCGTGGGGCTCGCCCTCGACGCGGACGATGATGCGCTCGGAGTCCACCGAATCCACGACGCCGGCACGACGCGCCAACACCGTGGCTCCGGAGTCCCGCGCCACCACCGCTTCCATGCCGGTGCCCACGACGGGCGCTTCGGCGCGCAGCAGGGGCACGCTCTGCCGCTGCATGTTGGCGCCCATCAGCGCGCGGTTGGCGTCGTCGTTCTCCAGGAAGGGCACCAGGGAGGCGGCGACGCTAACCAGCTGTTTCGGCGAGACGTCAATGAAGTCCACTTCGGTGCGCGACTTGAGGACGAAATTGCCCTGCTGCCGCGCGTTGACCAGTTCCGGAACGATGCGGCCGTGGGCGTCCAGCTCCACGTTCGCCTGGGCGATGACGTATTTGTCCTCTTCCCAAGCCGACAGGTAGAAGGAGTAGGGCTCGTATTCCGCAGGCCGCTTGCGCTTGGACTTCAGCTCCTCGTTCTTGGCGTCGGCCTCGCGCTTTTCGACGTGCTGGCCCGCCTTCCACTCGCTGTCGCCGGCATTGACGATTTGCACGTAATCCACGACCCGGCCGTCGCGGACCTTGCGATAGGGGCTTTCGATGAAGCCGTACTCATTGATGCGGGCGTAACAGGAGAGCGAGGAAATCAGGCCGATGTTCGGGCCTTCGGGCGTTTCAATCGGGCAGATGCGGCCGTAATGGGTGGGGTGCACGTCGCGCACCTCAAAGCCCGCGCGCTCGCGCGACAAGCCGCCCGGCCCCAGGGCGGAGAGCCGCCGCTTGTGCGTGATCTCCGACAGCGGGTTGGTCTGATCCATGAACTGGGACAGCTGGCTGGAGCCGAAGAACTCCCGAATCGCCGCCATCACCGGCTTGGCGTTGACCAGGTCGTGCGGCATGGCCGTGGCCATTTCCTGGTAGACCGACATCTTTTCCTTGATCGCCCGCTCCATCCGCACCAGGCCGATGCGGAACTGGTTTTCCAGCAACTCGCCCACCGCCCGGACGCGGCGGTTGCCCAGGTGATCAATGTCGTCGGCCGAGCCTTCGTTGCGGCGCAGCTTGAGCAGATAGCGGATGGTGGCGTAGAAGTCCTCGGGATCCAGCGTCCGCTTCTCCAGCGGCGTCGCCGCGGCGTCGTCGTACAGCTTGATGTTGAACTTCAGCCGGCCGACCTTGGAGAAGTCGTATTTGCGCGGATCGAAGAACATGCCCTCAAACAGCGCGCGGGCGGTGTCCAGGGTGGGCGGGTCGCCGGGGCGCAGTTTGCGGTAGATCTCGATCAACGCCTCCTGGCTGGTCTTGATGGCGTCCTTGCGCAGCGTCGTGGAGAGGACGTTGCCGACCGGATCGCGATCGGGGAAGAAGAGGGACAGCTCGCCGGCGGCGGCGTACTTGCCCAGGTCCGCGATCTTCAGCGGATGGTTGGCTTCCAGCAGCACCTCGCCGGTCTCCCGGTTGACGATGTCGCTGACCGTATAGGCGCCTTCCAGGTCGGTGGGCTCGACCTCGAACTCCTGGACCTTGGCCTTGGCCAGGTCGCGCAGCACCGCCGCGTGAACCTTGCGGGCGCCATGCACCACTTCCTCGCCCTGGGCGTTGACCACGCGATGGCTGAGGCGCTGGCCCAGCAGGTTGCACTGCCGTTCCGCCTCGCGGCCGGCGTCGAACTGCCAGTAGGGCTTGCCGTCGCGCAACACCACCCGGTCCACGGTGTGGAAGGTGCGCAGGATCTCCTCATCCGTGTGCAGCCCGAGGGCGCGCAGGAAGATCGTGCCCAGGAACTTGCGCTTGCGGTCAATGCGGACGTAGAGCAGGTTCTTGTTCTCGTACTCGAACTCCACCCAGCTGCCGCGGTAGGGAATGATCTTGCCCAGGAAGTAGGTACGCTGGTTGGCGGTCTCGAAGAAGACCCCGGGCGAGCGGTGGAGCTGGCTGACGATGACGCGCTCGGTGCCGTTGATGATGAACGTGCCGTTCTGCGTCATCAGCGGAATGTCGCCGAAGAAAACCTCCTGCTCCTTGATGTCGCGGATGCTCTTGACCCCGGTCTCGGGATCCTTGTCGTAGACGGTCAGGCGGATGGTGACCTTCAGCGGCGCCGAATAGGTGGAGCTCTTGTCCTCGCATTCGGTGACGTCGTTCTTCAGCTGGAGGCCGACGGGATCGCCGCACTTATTGCAGAAGGTAACGACGTTGGCATTGTAGGCGCCGCATTTTTGGCAGAGGATCTCTCCCGCCAAGAACGGGTTGGTGACGATGGTGGCGCCGCAGTTGCGGCAGGTGGACCGGAGGTGGTGCAGTCCCCGCAAGTTGCCGCACTTGCACTCCCAGTTGCCGATGGCGTAGTCCACGAAGTCCAGCTGCGAGACGCCGCGGAAATCGCTGATCGGAAAGACGGAGTTAAAGACCGATTGCAGGCCCTGGTCGTCCCGCTCGCTGGGCAACCGGTCCATTTGCAGGAAGCGGTCGTAGGAGGTCTTCTGTACCTCGATCAGATTGGGAATCTGGATCGCGGCGGGAATCCTGGAGAAGTCCTGGCGGCTCTGGCCGTCTAGTTGCTGCATCACCACTCCTTGGCGGCGCCTGGTGACCAAGGCGCCGCCGCGCGGCGGGCGCCGCGCGTTGCTGGCTGGGCTGGGGGCGGCCCCCACGCAGCCGGCGGGAAAAAGGAACTGCCCGAGGCAATTCCGCCTGCATCAGGAATCCGCAAGGGATTCCGCCTGCAACGCCGCATACCGCAGCGCCACGCTGGCGGGCGGCGCGGGTGCGGCATGGCGGGCAATGGCCAGCGCCGGGCTATTTCACTTCGACCGTGGCTCCGGCGTCGGCGAACTTCTTCTTGATGGCTTCCGCCTCTTCCTTGTTGACGCCTTCCTTCACCGTCTTCGGCGCGCCGTCCACCAGGTCCTTGGCTTCCTTCAGGCCGAGGCTGGTGACTTCCCGCACCGCTTTGATGACATTGATTTTGTTGCCGCCCACGGCGGTGAGCACCACGGTGAACTCGGTCTTTTCCTCCGCGGCGGGAGCGGCGGCGGCGCCGCCGGCGCCCGCAGCCACCACCACCGGGGCGGCGGCGGCGGCGGAAACACCCAGTTCCTTCTCCAGGCGCTGCACCAAGTCCGAGGCTTCGATTAGCGTCAGCCCCTTGATTTCTTCCACCAACGTATCGAGATTGGCCATCTCAGTTAAGCTCTCCCTCTGCAAAAAATAGAAAAAATTTCGTCTTGCGGTGTTACGCCTTGAACTTGCCCTGCTTGACGCCCTGATCCAGCACCGCGGCCGTGTTGCGGCCAACGGCGCCGACGGCGGTCGCCAAGCGCTGGGCAGGAGCTTGTAACACATACAACAGCTTGGACATCAGCTGCTCGCGGGACGGCAGCGCCGCCAGGCGGTCAATTTCCGCCGCGCTCAGCAAGCGGCCCTCCGCCCAGCCCGCGCGGTAGCTGATCGCCGGGTTGTCCTTGGCGAACTGCTGCATCGCCTTGGCCAGGGCCACGGCGTCGCCATTGGTATAGGCCAGGGAATTGACTCCCTTGAGGCCCTGCAACAGCGGCTCGGCGGCGGTGCCCTTGGCGGCGCGCCCCGCCAACGTATTCTTCAACACGCGATAGCGGCCGCCGGCGGCGCGAATCTGCCGCCGCAGTTCCAGATCCTGACTCACGGTCAGATGGTCGAAGCCGCCGACGATGAACGCCTTGGCGGCGGCGAGCTGCTGATGCAGCGTGTCAATACGGCCTTGTTTTTGTTCCTTGGTCAGCGGCATGCCGAATCCTTGTCTCCCTCTTCCTCGCCGTTAGGCCTTGGTCTCGTTTTCCGCTTCGGAGGCGTCCAGCGGCACGCCCGGCCCCATGGTCGAGGTCAGCACGACGCCGCGCAGATATTTGCCCTTGGCCGCCGCCGGTTTGGCGCGCACCACGCTGGCCAGCAACGCCCGGGCATTGGCCTCGAGGTTGGCGGCGGGAAATGAGATTTTGCCCACCGCGGCATGGATCAGGCCCTGTTTGTCGGTGCGAAACTCGACCTTGCCGGCTTTGATCTCCTCCACGGCCTTGGCCACGTCGAAGGTGACGGTCCCGGTTTTGGGGTTGGGCATCAAACCGCGCGGGCCCAGCACCTTGCCCAGCCGCCCCACGGACTTCATCATGTCGGGCGTGGCGACGACGGCGTCGAAGTCGAGCCAATTCTCCTTTTGGATGCGCTCGACGATCTCTTCTCCGCCCACCACATCGGCGCCGGCGCGCTCGGCTTCCGCGGCCTTTTCTCCGGCCGCGATCACCACCACGCGCTTGCTCTTGCCCAGCCCGTGCGGCAGCACCACGGTGCCGCGCACCATTTGGTCGGCGTGCTTGGGGTCCACTCCCAGGCGGACGCTCAATTCGACGGTTTCGTCGAACTGGGCGAACTTGAGCTTTTGCAGCAAGGGCACGGCTTCCGCCAAGGTGTATTTGCGCGCCTCGACCTGGGTCCGCGCCTTTTCGATTTGCTTTCCCGTTTTCGCCATACCGTCTCCGCTTGCTCCTCCGCTAGTCGCGAATCGCCAGCCCCATGCTGCGCGCCGTGCCGCTGACGCTGCGCACCGCGCTTTCCAGCGTGGCGGCGTTCAGGTCCGGCATTTTGGTGCGGGCGATCTCCTCGACCTGCGCCGCGCTGACCGTGCCCACCGATTCCTTGTTCGGCGTCGCCGCGCCCTTGGCGATGCCCGCCGCGCGCTTCAGCAGGTCCGCCGCCGGCGGCGTTTTGGTGATGAAGGTGAAACTGCGGTCGGCATAAACCGTGATCACCACCGGCACGTTCATGCCTTCCAGCTCCCGCCCGCTGGTCTTGGCGTTGAAGGCCTTGCAGAACTCCATCAGATTCAGTCCGTGGGGGCCCAAGGCCGTGCCCACCGGCGGCGCCGGCGTGGCCTTGCCCGCCGGAATCTGCAACTTCACTTCGGCTTGAACTTTTTTCGCCATGAGCGTTCCCGCTTGTCTCCCTTACTGCTTCTCCACCTGCGTGAACTCCAGCTCCACCGGCGTTTGGCGGCCGAAAATGGTCACCATCACGCGCAGCGTCTCCCGCTCTTCGTGAATCTCGTCCACCACGCCGTTGAACGAGGCGAACGGCCCGTCGGTGATCTTGACCATCTCGCCTTTCTCGAACCGGACCTGCAGGCGAGGATGCTCGGCGCCCACCTCCAGGCGATGCACCACCTGGTCCACTTCCTCCTGGGTCAGCGGCGTCGGGGTCTGGCCGCCGCCGACGAAGCCCGTGACCCGGGGCGTGTTCTTCACCAGGTGCCAGAGCTCGTCGTCCATCGCCATCTCGACCAGCACGTAGCCGGGATAAAACATGCGCGTGGTCACGACTTTCTTGCCGCCGCGATGCTCGATCACGTCCTCGGTCGGGATCAACACTTGGCCCAGCTTCTGCTCCATCCCGAAGGACTCCACCCGCGTCTTGAGGCTCTCGGCGACGCGTTTCTCGAACCCGGAGTAGGTATGGATGATGTACCAGCGCTTCTCCGGCCCGCCCGCGGCAGCATCCGGCGCTGCCGGGGCGGAGGCTGCGGCCTGGTTCTCCGGCGGCTGCGGCTCAGGGGCTTGGTTCTCGGGGGTGTCCATTATATGTGGCTTGCCGCCGCGCTTAGCGGCTGAGGTGCAGGAAGAACGTGTCCACGGTGTGGGTGAAGAACAGATCCACCAGATAAAAGAACAGTCCGAAGATGGCCACCGACACCAGCACCACGGCGGTCGTGTCCCGCACCTCGGTCCAGCCGGGCCGCGTGACCTTCTTCATCTCCGAACGGACATCCACGTAGAATCCGCGGATGCGAGAGGAGAAATCCTTCAGGCTGCCTGCCACTCCATTCCCTTCCCGATTGCGTTGAGTTGTCGCCGTCGCCATCGAATGCTCGGTTCGTCGCCTGGTTTGGCAGGGGTGGAGGGATTCGAACCCCCACATCCGGTTTTGGAGACCGGCGGTCTAGCCGTTAAACCTACACCCCTGTAGTTGCGTGCCGCCCTATTTCACCTCTTTGTGCGCCGTATGCTTGCGGCACTTGGGACAAAATTTCTTCAGCTCCAGCCGTTCCGTGGTGGTCTTGCGGTTCTTCGTCGTCGAGTAGTTCCGGTGCTTGCAGTCCGGACATTGCAATGTGATGATTTCCCGCATTTCGTTCTCCCTGCTTCCAATCTACCGCTAGGCGATGATCTCGGCGATGGTGCCGGCGCCGACGGTGCGGCCGCCCTCGCGGATGGCGAAGCGCAGCCCTTTTTCCATCGCCACCGGCGTGATCAGCTCCACCTCCAGCCCCACGTTGTCGCCCGGCATCACCATCTCCGTGCCCTCCGGCAGCTTCGCCACCCCCGTCACGTCCGTCGTCCGCAAGTAAAACTGCGGCCGGTACCCGTTGAAGAACGGCGTGTGCCGCCCGCCTTCTTCCTTGCTCAGCACGTAGACCTCCGCCTTGAACTTCGTGTGCGGCGTGATCGAGCCCGGCTTCGCCAGCACCATCCCCCGCTCCACGTCGTCCTTTTCCGTCCCCCGCAGCAGCAGCCCCGCGTTGTCCCCAGCCATCCCTTCGTCCAAGGACTTCTTGAACATCTCCACGCCCGTCACCACCCGCTTCACCGTCGGCCGGAACCCCACGATCTCCACTTCCTCCCCCACCTTCACCTTCCCCCGCTCGATCCGCCCCGTCACCACCGTCCCCCGACCCGAAATCGAGAAAATATCCTCGATCGGCATCTGGAACGGCTTCTCCACGTCCCGCTTCGGCAGCGGCACGAATTCATCCACCGCCTTCATCAGCGCCTCCACCGACTGCTCCCACTTCGCTTCCCCGTTCAGCGCCCCCAGCGCCGATCCCCGCACCACCGGCGTCTCATCCCCCGGAAATTGGTGCGACTTCAGCAGCTCCCGCACCTCCAGCTCCACCAGGTCCAATAGCTCCGGATCCTCCACCTGGTCGCACTTGTTCAAAAACACCACGATCGACGGCACCCCCACCTGCCGCGCCAACAGCACGTGCTCCCGCGTCTGCGGCATCGGCCCGTCCGTCGCCGCCACCACCAGAATCGCCCCGTCCATCTGCGCCGCGCCCGTGATCATGTTCTTGATGTAGTCCGCGTGCCCCGGACAGTCCACGTGCGCGTAATGCCGGTTCGCCGTCGAATACTCCACGTGCGCCGTCGCGATCGTGATCCCACGCTCCCGCTCCTCCGGCGCGTTGTCGATCGAGTCGAACGACCGAAACTGATTCTTCGCGTCGTGCTTCGCCAGCACCTTCGTGATCGCCGCCGTCAGCGTCGTCTTCCCGTGATCTATGTGCCCGATCGTCCCCACGTTTACGTGCGGCTTGCTGCGGTCAAATTTCTCTTTCGCCATATCGTCTCCGTCGCTTGCAGATCTTGACTTGCCGAAAATCTCGAACCGGGGCGGCTATTTTTCCGCCTTGCCTTGGACGCGCGCCATCACCTCTTCGGCCACCGACCGTGGGGCCTCCTCATAGTGGGCGAAATGCATGCTGAAACTGGCGCGCCCCTGGGTGCGGGAACGCATCTCGGTGGCGTAGCCAAACATGTCGCTGAGCGGGACCATGGACCGGATGACCTGGCTGCCGCCGCGCGGCTCCATGCCTTCAATGCGGCCCCGCCGGCTGTTAAGGTCGCCGATGATGTCGCCCATGTATTCCTCGGGCACCACCACCTCGACCTTCATCACCGGCTCCAGCAGCGCCGGCTGCGCCCGCTTGGCCGCCTCCTTGAACGCCATCGAGCCGGCGATCTTGAACGCCATCTCGCTGGAGTCCACCTCGTGATAGCTGCCGTCGTAGAGGGTGACTTTGATGTCCTTCATGGGATAGCCGGCCAATACGCCGCCTTCCATGGCCTCGCCGATGCCCTTTTCGATGGCGGGAATGTAGTCCTTGGGAACGGAGCCGCCGACGATCTCGTTTTCAAAGACGTAGCCGCTGCCGGGTTCGCCGGGTTCGATGGTGATCTTGACGTGCCCGTACTGGCCGCGGCCGCCGGTCTGGCGGATGTATTTGCCTTCGGCGTCGGCCTTGCGGCGAATCGTCTCGCGGTAGGCCACCTGCGGCTTGCCGACATTGGCTTGCACGCCGAACTCCCGCATCATGCGGTCCACGATGATCTCCAAGTGGAGCTCACCCATGCCGCTGATGATGGTCTGGGCGGTTTCCGGGTCGCTGTGGACCCGGAAGGTGGGGTCCTCCTGCGCCAGCTTGTTCAGCGCCACCGACATCTTTTCCTGGTCGCTCTTGGTCTTGGGCTCGACTGCCACGGCGATCACCGGCATCGGGAATTCGATGGATTCCAGCACCACCGCGTGTCTCTCATCGCAGATGGTGTCGCCGGTGGTGACGTTCTTCAGGCCGACGCAGGCGGCGATATCGCCGGCATAGACGGCCTGAATCTCCTCGCGCTTGTTGGCGTGCATCTTCAGCAGGCGGCCGGCGCGCTCGCGCCGCTGCTTGGTGGAGTTCCAAACGTTCTGGCCGGTTTCCAGGTGCCCGGAATAGACCCGCACGAAAGCCAGTTGGCCGACGAACGGATCGGTCATGATCTTGAACACCAGCGCGGAAAACGGCGCGTCGTCGCTGGCCGGCCGCTCCACCTCCTGGCCCTTCTCGTCCACGCCCTTCACCGGCGGGATGTCCACCGGACTGGGCAGGTAATCCAGCACCGCGTCCAGTAGCGGCTGCACGCCCTTGTTCTTGAAGGCGGAGCCGCAGAGCACCGGGAACAGGCGCATGGAGATGACCGAGCGGCGCAGGCTGGCGCGCAGCGCGTCGGCGGTGATCTCCTCGCCCTCCATGTACTGGTGCAGCAGCGTGTCGTCGTTTTCGACGATCTTTTCCCGCATTTGATCGTGATAGGCGCGGGCTTGGGCCTCCAGTTCGGCGGGGATTTCCTGCTCCAGGTAGTCGGCGCCCATGGTCTCATCGCGATAGACGATGGCCTTCATCCTCAGCAGGTCAATGACCCCGCGGAAGCCGTCCTCCGCCCCGAGCGGCAGCTGGATGGGCACCGCCGGCGCGTGCAGGCGCGCGCGGATGGTGCCGACGGCATGGTCGAAATCCGCGCCCATGCGGTCCATCTTGTTGATGAAGCAAATGCGCGGCACGCCGTATTTGTCGGCCTGCCGCCACACCGTCTCCGACTGCGGCTCGACGCCGTGCACGCCGTCGAAGACCGCCACCGCGCCGTCCAGCACGCGCAGCGAACGCTCCACCTCGGCGGTGAAGTCCACGTGCCCGGGGGTGTCAATGATGTTGATGCGGACGTCGCGCCAGAAGCAGGTCGTCGCGGCGCTGGTGATGGTGATGCCGCGCTCCTGCTCCTGCGCCATCCAGTCCATCGTCGCGGTGCCTTCATGCACCTCGCCGATGCGGTGGGTGATCCCGGTGTAAAACAGGATCCGCTCCGTGGTCGTGGTCTTGCCGGCATCAATGTGGGCCATGATGCCGATGTTGCGGGTCCGGTCTAGGGGTACGGCTCGAGGCATGGGAAAACTCTGCGGGACGGCTACCAGCGGTAATGCGCGAAGGCGCGATTGGCCTCCGCCATGCGGTGCACGTCCTCTTTCTTCTTGACCGCGCCGCCGCGGTTGTTGGCGGCATCCAAGATTTCGTTGGCGAGGCGGTCGGTCATGCCCTTTTCGCCCCGCTGCCGGGCATAGGTGATCAGCCAGCGCACCGCCAGGCTGCTGCGGCGCACGTTGTTGACCTCGACCGGCACTTGATAGTTGGCGCCGCCCACCCGGCGGCTCTTGACCTCGACTGCGGGCTTGACGTTCTCCACGGCCTTTTTGAAGATCTTCAGCGCCTCGTCGCCGCCCTTTTCCCCCACCTGGGCCAAAGCGGAGTAGAAGATCTGCTGGGCGCGGCTCTTTTTGCCGTCCCACATCATCCCGTTGATGAACTTATTGACCAGCGTGGAGCCGTGGATCGGATCGGGCAGCGGCTCCCGTTTGGCGATGTGGCCTTTGCGTGGCATGTTGAGTTCGCTCCTTCGCTTTCCCGCTAGGCCTTCGGCCGCTTGGCGCCGTATTTCGAGCGCGACTGCTTGCGGTTGGCCACGCCCACGGCATCCATCGCCCCGCGCACCACGTGGTACCGGACGCCAGGCAGATCCTTGACGCGGCCGCCACGGATCAGCACGATGGAGTGCTCTTGCAGGTTGTGTCCAATGCCGGGGATATACGTGGTGACCTCGATGCCGTTGGTCAGCCGCACGCGGGCCACCTTGCGCAGCGCGGAGTTCGGCTTTTTCGGTGTTTGCGTATAAACGCGGGTGCACACGCCGCGCTTCTGCGGCGACTGCTGGAGAGCCGGCGAGGCCGTCTTGTACCGCGCCTTGACCCGCCCCTTGCGGACTAATTGGTTAAAAGTCGGCAAACCGTTCCTCCGCCGCAGCCTCAGCCGCGGCCACCAACGCCACCCGCCGCCGGACACAAGGCCGGAAGCGGGCGCGCTCGCGCCTGCAATCGAATCGAATTCCAAATCCCGAAGGATCGCCTTCCGACGTTGCGCCGGGGCCGAATGCAAATCCGGACCGGCTCCGTTTCGGAGGGCGCCGCCTGTTCCGTTGCAAACAACGGCCCCGCCATGGCACCGCGCGGGATCAACAGGCGCTCCACGCTCCCAACGCTCCCAAGCTGGGTGCGCTGGCTGGCTGGTCAAGTCAGGCCGGAGCAGACACGCCACTCCCGCCTTCCTTGCGCGTGAAACTCTCCCATGCTAACAAGGACCCGCCAAAACTGTCAACGCAGCCCCCCGGGCACGGCCGTGGGGTTTGCGCCTCGCAGGGGATTGCATCGCGGCGCGGCGCCCCCCGCCGCCCCTGCCCGCGCGGAATGCGGACCGCCGCGGGCGCGGCCCGGCGTCAGCGGCGGCGGCGGGCGCAGAAAATCGGAGCCACCAGCGCGGCCGTGAACGGCGGGCTAGTGTGCTCCGATGCCGGAATGAACGAAATGAGCGAAAGGAACTACCGGCTTGAGGGGCCAGGGGCGGATTGGTCGGAACAGGTCTTGCTCACCATCTCAAGGCTGGTGACATTGAGCGTTCGGTCCTTCTGTTCTGCCTGTTCGGCCGGCGCGCCCCCGCCATTGTCGGCGCCGTCGGAAGCGCTGTTGGTCACATCCGTGCCGGTGACCTTGACAGTGTGGCCGACGTGGGCGCCGAGGTCAACGCCGTCGCTGGTCAGGTTGTAGGTTTCGCCGGTGGAGGCGTCGGTAAGCGTGAATGCTTTTGCGCCCGCGGACTGCAGACAGCCGGTTGCGACGATTTCTGTGGCTGGCGCCGCCTGGGCCTGGTTGCTGGCGGCGGCGTTCTGGGCGCGCGCGGAGGAAGCGCCAAAGAATAGCCCCGCGGCGGCCAACAGGGCCAGCGTCGCCAGGGATTGCTTCGAGAACGAAAGGCTTGGCATGGTTAGATCCTTATATTCGGCTTGGACTTACTGCTAGCGTAGCGGTTCTGCGGCCGGCGCACTGTCCACAAAGGGACGCGGCGCGGAGCAGGCGGGGCGCGGGCCGTCGCGCGATGCGGCCAGCGAATTGCGCTCGCGAAGGCGGTCGCCGCGGGCCTGGGCCGCCCCGCGGCGGCGGCGGGCCCGGGCCTCCCTTCCGCAGCTCGCCACCGGCAGCAAGACGCGCCAGCGCTATTTTTTCCTTCGATCCCCGGCCCCGTCCACTCGTGCAGTGGCATGCTAGTCTGAAGGCGGCGGGCCCATTGGCGGCCCCCGATCCCAACACGGCGCCATCGTCTAGCGGCCTAGGACGTCGCCCTCTCAAGGCGAAGACCGCGGGTTCGAATCCCGCTGGCGCTACCACCCCCCCTTCATCGTTGCGTCCTGTCGCGCCCTGTTGTTCATTGGCGGAGAAATCTCTGCCCCGCTCTTCGTCGCAATCGCGGTTTAGCCGGAGACCGGCTGGCCGGCGCGGAGGGCTGCGCCCAGGCATTGCTCGAGGGCGCTGGCGGTGAAGGGCTTGCCGAGAAATGCCTCGCCCGGCGGGAGCAAGCCACAGGCCTCGGCGGCCGCGCGTGTATAGCCGCTGGCATAAACCACGCGCAAGCCGGGCTGGATGCGGCGCAAGCGCTCCGCCAGCTCCGTTCCCGTGGTCCCGGACAGGAGCAGATCGGTCAGCAAAAGGTCGAATCGCTGCCGCCGCGCCACCGCCGCCGCCCGGCTGCCTTCCGCCTCCACGACGCGATAGCCTTGCCGGACCAACAGTTCCCGCACCAGCCCCCGAAGCTCCCGGTCATCGTCAACCACCAAGACGGTCTCCCCGGATCCCATTCCGGCGTTCTCCGCCGCGGGCGCTGCTTCCTGCGCCGGCTCCGCCACGCGGGGCAAATAGATCTGGAACGTTGTTCCGCGGCCAGGCTCGCTATACACCCAGATAAAGCCGTTGCTCTGCTTGACGATGCCGTACACGGTGGCCAGGCCCAGCCCGGTTCCGCGGCCGCGCGCCTTGGTGGTGAAGAAAGGCTCGAAGATGCGGCCGCGCGTCGCCGCGTCCATCCCCTGGCCGGTGTCGCTGACCGCCAAAACGACGTAGCCGCCGGCGGCCACCATGGGCCGGGCGCGACGATACGCCTCATCGACCTCGGTGTTGGCGGTCTCCAACGTGATCGTCCCGCCCTCGGGCATGGCGTCCCGGGCGTTGATCGCCAAGTTCATGATCACCTGCTCGACCTGCACCGGGTCGGCGTTCACCCGGCCGGCGGCGGGGTGCAACAGCGTGCGCAACTGGACCTGCTCGCCCAGCAAGGGGCGCAAGAGGTCACAGACCGAATGCACCGCCGCGTTCAAATCCATTTCCCGCGGGGTCAATACCTGTGACCGGCTGAAGGCCAGCAGTTGGCGCGTCAGCATCACCGCCCGATCCGCGGCGGATTTAATCTTGGCCACCCGCGCCTCCGGCGGCTGGCCCGTGGCGGCGCCCGGTTCCAGCAAAATTTCGCAATGTCCGGTAATAACCGTCAGCAGGTTGTTGAAATCGTGTGCGATGCCCCCGGCGAGTTGGCCGATGGCTTCCATCTTCTGCGCTTGCCGCAGTTGATTCTCCAGCATCCGCTGCTCGGTCACGTCAATTCCGGTGGCGATCACGAACTCCACGCCGCCCGCCGCATCGCGCAGGCAGGAGATGTTCCAGGCGATCCACCGCTCGCCGTGATCGCGCGTGCGGCAACGCTCTTCGGCCCGCAGCGGAGTGGCCGACGCCGCGAGCGCGCCGAACGCGGCAAACCATTGTTGCGTCCGTTCCCGGTCCTGCTCGGGCAAAAGCACCTCCCAACAGAACTGGCCGCGCACCTCCTCCTCGCTGAACCCGGTGGCGGCGACGGCCCCGCGGCTCATCCGCAGCAAGCGCCCATCCTTGTCGCAGACGATCACCAGCAACCCGGCAGTGTCCACCACGGCGGTGCTGAAGTCGCGCTCCCGGCGCAGCCGCTCCTCGGCGCGCTTGCGTTCGGTAATGTCAATGAGCGTACCAAGGATCACCGGCGCCTTCCCGGCTGCCGTCGGAACGAGGGTTTCATTCACCAAGATCCAAACCGGCTCACCGTCGCGCCGGCGCAGACATTCTTCCGCGTTGGCCAGCCATCCCTGCGCCCGCAATCGCCGCACCGAAGCCTCCCGCGCCGCGGCGCTGGGATACAGATCCTGTGCCGTCATGGCTAAAGCTTCGCTGCGCGTGTTGCACCCGAAGATGCGCGCGAAGGCGTCATTACAGTCGAGAATGCGGCCCTCGAGGCTGGTGCGATACACGCCCGCGAGATTCTTTTCGAAGAGAATCCGGTAGTCGCGTGTGCCGCTGCGCTCCGGCGCGCGGCGAACCAGACGAAATGAATTGGAATTGGCCATCGCCCCGGCGCGAGGCGGCCCGAACTCAGGCCAAGACGCCCCCATGGCCATCCTAATCGGCAATTTCGGCCGCGACTCCAAGCCCAACCAGGGAGAATCCGCCCGGTTATTATCGCGCTGGGCCCGGGAGCCGCCGTTGCCGCCCCGCAACGCCGCATCTCCCCGTCTCGCCGCCTGCCGTCGCTCCCCCTGCGGCGCTCAGGCGGCCGGCGCATCCCGCCACAAGCCGCCGCTTTGGCAAAGCTGCAACCGGGCGGCGAACAGCAGCCGACGGCAGGCATCCGGCGGCACCTGCAACAACTCGGCGCAACGGTCCAGGGAATAGCCGGATGCGTCATGCAGCAAGAACGCCAACCTCGGTTCCGGCTCCAGGGCGGCCACGTTCACCGCCGCGGCGTCGTGATCCACTTTGCCGGCCGGGGCGACCTCGCGCAATGCCCGCACGCTGAGGCCTTCCCATTGGTGGCCCAAGCGCTCCGCCGAGTCCTCGGCGGAAGCGGCGGAGACGCAGCGCGCGAATGCCCCGTGGAGCAACCTCGCCGCGGCCTGGCGGTCGCCCAGCAGCACCCAATACGCGAGCCGGAACAGCCGCGCACCGTGCTGCTGATACAAACGCGCGCAAGCATCCGCGGATATCCGCCCCGCTGGCCCGCGCCCACCGTCCATCAACTTCGCCTTCATCGCCATCGCATTGTCCATAGAATTTGATCCCTGCTGGACCGGGGGTTCGCTCTTGCCGGTTGGTCTTGCACTTCAAACGCCATTGGCCAGAAGCGCCCCCCGTCCCCTGGAGAGCCGCCGCGGCGCGGGCGGCGCCGGTTTCGCGCGCCGCCTACGTCTACTGCGAATTTCTTGAATCGAATGGCATTGTATCGAAGCATCTCAGGCTTTGGATTTGGCCGAAATGCGAGGATTGGGGAACTTGCCGCTCGGGACCGCCCATTCCCTGAACGGGCGCTGTTGTCGCGCAAGCCTTGTGAATTCGTCGCGCGAATTTAGGAATCCATTTCCATCCTGGTCCGCCACTCCACCCGTGGTCCGGCGGCGGCGGCGGCGAACCCTGCCCCAGGCGCGCCGCGCCTTATATCCTTAAGGTATGGAGATCAGCCCTTGGCTGCACCATCATCCGCAGGCCGTCGCCTGCCAATACCGGGGCACGCGGATCGCGGCGCGATTTGCCGGCGCCGCCGCGGACGCCCCGTTTCCGCCAGCCGCCGTGTGCGACTGGAGCTTTCGCGCGGGCTTGCGCGTCCATGGACCGGACGCACGGAAGTGGCTGAACGGCATCATCAGCGCCAACGTGCGCGACCTCGCCCCCGGCCAGACCGCGCCCTCGTTCCTGCTCAACCCCAAGGGCCACATCCTCGCCGCCTTCGACATCGCGGCGCTGGGCGCCGATGAGTGTCTTTTGCTCACCAGCGAAGACCAGCGTGGGTTGCTACTGGAGAATCTACGCCGCTTCGTGTTCCGCAGCCGCGTCGAGATCGAGGATCTCGCCCCGGCCACGCTTTCCGTTGCCGTCTGCGGACCGGGCGTGGATGCGGCGCTGCGGTCCGCCGGGTTCGGCGACCTCCCCGCGGTGGGTGGATGGCTGGCCGCAGCGGCCCCGGGCGGCACGCGGCCGCTGCGGCTCTTGCGCTGGCAGTTGGGTAAAATAGAAACAGTTGAGATACACGGCAACATAGACGCCGTAGTGCCTTTGTATGACACTCTGGCGCGGCAGGCGACCCCGATCGGCGCCGCGGCCTGGGACCGCCGGCTGTTACTGGAAGGAATTCCGCTCTTCGGGCGCGAGATCCGCGCAGGGGTGCTGCCAGCGGAAACCGGCAGCCTGGCGGCGGTCGGGACCAACAAAGGCTGTTACGTTGGGCAGGAAATCGTCGAGCGCATTCGCGCTCGCGGCCAGGTCCACCGCCAACTCCACGGATTTCGCTTCGCCGGAGCAGTACAAGCGGGTGAGCGCATTCAGGCGGACGGCAAGGACGTGGGCGAACTCACCGCCACAACCGCGCTCACCTCCGGGCCGCACGCCGGGCAATACGCCGCCCTCGGCTATCTGCGCCAGGAGGCGGCGGCGAACGCCGCCGCGATTACCGCTGCTGGCGTCGCCGGGCACGTCGCCAGCCCACCGCTCGACGCGTAACTCGCGCCAGCGATTAGAAACAATTAACAGGCCGTAACGGATAGGGGAACTTAGGCCGATTGCTTGGCCAAAACGGATTCCTTCTCGCGTTCGTCGGCCTGGCGCTGGAACTCGTTTTCCGGCAGCGCCAGCGCCAGTACGTCCTCCATGTACTGGACGTAATGCAGCTCAATGCCGGCGCGCTGCTCGGGCTTCAGGTCTTCCTCCACGTTCTGGCGGTTTTCCGCCGGCAGCAGCACGTGCTCGATTCCGGCGCGCTTGGCGGCCAGGACTTTTTCCTTGACGCCGCCGATGGGCAGCACATCCCCGGATAAGGTCAGCTCGCCGGTCATGGCGAGTTTCGGGCGCACCGGCTTGCCGGTCAGCAGCGACGCCAGCGCGGTGGCCATGGTGATGCCGGCCGAGGGCCCGTCCTTGGGAATCGCCCCCGCGGGCACATGGATGTGAATGTCGGTTTCCTTGAAGAAATCCTCCGCCAAGCCCAGTTCCTGGGCGTGGGAGCGCACCCAGGTCAGCGCCGCTTGCATG
>DAHUYO010000045.1 GCA_027315185.1 Acidobacteriota bacterium | reverse complement strand
CAACACCGCGGCGGAATATTCCAGCCCCGACGTGTCGCCGATCCCGGCCGTTTTGATGATCAAGCCGGCCTACTACGCGATCGTGGATCAAGACAATTTGGCCCCGCAGCCGATCAAGGATCTGATGCATGGGCTGGATAGCAACTACCACGGCTACGCCGGCGACCGCCTGCCGGACGTCTTCGATCCGAATTTCGCCACCTACGCCAATGCGATGCTGGCGGCGCAATCGCCGTCCTCGCTGGCCGATAATCCATGGATCGTTGGCACCGCGGCTGGCGACCTGGACGGATTGTGGGGGTTTGGCGCCGGGCCGGACTTGCCGACCTCGCCCAGCGGACAAGCCGCGCCCAACATCGGCTGGATGGTGCTGTGCACGAATTTCCAGCAGACTGCCAACAGCAAGTACGGCAAAACCTACAGTGACACCAAGGTGTACAGCAAATACGCGCTGGCCAGCTATCTGCAAAAGAAATACCAGACCATCGCGGCGCTGAACGCCGCCTGGGGCTCCAACTACACCACCTTCGGCGATGCCGGCGGATTCGGCAGCGGCACCGGCCTGCTGGACGAGGATGGGCGACACAGTTGGGTAGGCAATGACGTCACGCTCCAGGGCGAGACGGCGGCGATGCAAGCGGACATCAACAACTTCCTGGGCCAATACGCGGATCAATATTTTTCCGTCGCCACCGCCGCCATCCGCAAATCCCGGCCTCATCAGTTGGTCTTTGGACCGGCGAGCATGAACAGCTGGAACGGCGTCTCGCGGGCGCAGGTGCTGGCGGCCGCCGGCAAATATTGCGACGTCATCCAGGCCAGCGCCGCCAGCCAGGCGGTCTACGACTTCACCCTGGAGCACGTCGGCGACAAGCCCCTGGTGGCCTGGACGGGCATTACGGCGAATCCAGACTCCGACCTTTCCGGCTACTCGCACAGCGGCGATTTGGCGACGCAGCAGGCGCGCGGCGCCGCCTACGCGCAGATCACCGCCCAGTTGTGGAATTGGGCGGGCAGTCCAGCGGCGGGAAAGCTGGCCGGCAGCCACAACTTCATCGGCGACAAGTGGTGGGCCTGGAGTGATTCCTGGGGCGAAAAAGCCAACTGGGGCCTGGTGACGTTTCTGGACAATGCCTACGACGGCAAGGAGGACGTCATCGCCGCGGGGAAGGACCAATGGGGTTATCCGACGGGTGGCGAAAAGGCCAATTACGGCGACTTCATGACCGCGGCGGAGCAGGCGAATCAAGCGATCCGAGTGGATCTGTTGCACGCGACGCAATAGGCAGGGAAACGGCGGCGTCGCGCGTCGCCTAGTGAGCGGCCGGCTCCGGGCCGGGCGGCAGCCGCGTCGGGCTGCCGGTGGGTTGCAGGCAAGCCAGAGCCTGGGCCAAAATGCGCGGCCAGGCGAAGGCGTCGGCCCGGGCGATGCGGCGTTGCGCCAGGGCGCCGATTAGTCTCCCGGTCGCGGATTGTGATTCCGCCAACGCCGTCTGGATATGCGCCACGAACTCCTCCGTGGAACCGGCGAGGTAGCAGACGTCGGAATGGTGCGCCAGGCTGGGAGTGGACATGGCCACGACCGGCTTGCCGAGAGCCAAGTATTGCCACAGCTTGAGCGGGTTGGCGCACTGGCTCCAGCGGTTGGTTAGGTTGGGAATCACGGCCACATCCCATTCGCGGATATACCCCGCGAGGCGCCAAGCAGGGCGAAAGCCGATGCGGTGAACGTTCCCTTGGCGCCGCAGGTCCCGCCACAACCGGGACTGCGGCCGGCTCATTCCCGCCGTAAAGGCAGGGCCGAGCAGAACCAGCTCGCAGGCGGGCAGTTGCCGCGCGATGGCCAGCAACAAGGCGTAATCCAGATGGCGATTCACCGTGCCCGCAAAGCCGATCCGGGGGCGGGTCCGGGCGGACCGGGGAGGTGGCGGGGAGGGCGAAGAGAACCATGGCATGGCCACCCCGTTGGGCAGCCAATGCGCGCCGATGCCGCCGGCGGCAAACTCCCGCTGTAGGAGCGGGCTGGCGGCGAATACCGCCACCGCGCCATGCGCCAATTCCCGCTGCTCGGCGGGATCGCCAAATTCAAAATGATCCAGACAATGGTAGACGTACGGCCAGCCCAGGCGGCGCACCAAACGGGAACAGCCCTTGGCATAAAACACCCAGAGCAGCGGTTGGCGGAATCCGTGGCGGCGCGCCGCCGCGTTGACTTGGCGGGCGGCCCACTCCACGCTCCAGCGCCGCAAGGTGCGGTGGTCCCAGTTCGGCAGCGTCCACAACGTTAGGCGATTGGGCTGATGGGCCGCCGGCGGCGGCTCGAGGGCGCGCCACGCTCCGGGCTGGACGCGGGGTCTGGGGGTGATCAGCAGGCCCGGAGGCGAGCCCAATTCCGCGAGCGCTTGGGCGAGATAGTGGGGTGTCTGCCAGCAGCCCCGCCAGGGGAACGGGGAAAGGAAGACGACGCCGTCAAAGGCGAGACGGCGGGGCGCCGGCGCCGGAGCAGGGTCCACGAGAGGCGGCATCAGGGCCATCAGCCGGGAATCGCGGCGGCAGGAGCGCGGCGGATAATCTCCCTCGCCTCGCGCTTGCCGCTGGCTAGGGCGCGCAGCGGGGACCAGGAACGATGGCGCGCGGCACTCAGCCCCGCACCCAACGCCAAGCCACACTCCAGCCAGGCGAGATGAATGCGCTCGGTGCGTTCATGCGCGGCTGAGCGCCGGCTCAGGAACAGAAACCAGGCGTCGCGCGCGGTCTGGTGGACCCAATGCTCACGGCTGCGGCCGGCGGGATCGCGGAGGTGGCGGAAGCGGGCGCAGGGCGCGACAAAAAGACCTGAGCCTCCGCCGGTGAGGGCGAGGCAAAATCCGACGTCCTCGCCATTGGAGACCCCGGTCAGGCGATGGTCAAAACGAAGGCCGCCGATGGCGGCGGCGCGAAAGCTCATGGCGCTGCCGCTAAAGCGGCTGACCGGCAGTGGGGCGGGCGAACGGAGGCGGGCGGCGCGCCAATACAACGGCTGGCGGTCATCCCGAAACAGGCCGCGGCGAAACAGCGCATCCCAGCCGCGACGGCGCCAAGTGGGAGCGGGATAATTCGTAATCAGGCCGGCCATGCCGATGGCGCCGGGTCGGCACTGATAGGCGGCCAGCAGGGCGGCGACGAAGTCCCGGTCGAGTTCCACGTCATCGTCCAAAAACAGCCAAATGTCCCCGCGGGCCAAGGCCATGGCGCGATTGCGGGCGGCGGCGCCGCCGTTCAGCGTGGGCTCGTGCAAGTAAAGCCACTGCGGCGGGCGCGATGCGGCCGCATGCAGTTGCCCGCATTCGCGGCGCGAGCATATGGGGCTTTGGTCCACGATGATGAGCTGTTCCGCTGGGCGCGTTTGTGCCAAGAGTGTGGCCAACGTTCGGCTCAAGGCCCCCGGACGGCCCTTAGTCGGAATAATGACGGTCAGGGTTGGCGCCGACCGCGTGGGAACATCGGGCGGAGACGGGCTGGAAACCGAATGGCGCAAGGCGGCTCCGGGCAGACGATGGCGTCTGGCGCAGTTGGATGCGCCGCCCGGGCCTGCGGCTGTGCTGGAATCGCCGCGAATGCGGTGCTGGGATGGGTTGGGATCGGAGCGGGAACCTGCAGCGCCTATCGCGCGAGGATGCCGCGCGCGATGGCGACGCCCTGCCACCAGGCGCGCCAGGGGTGGGTGGACCGGCGGCGCAGGCTGGCGGCGCCGGCGGCGAGCAGGAGGCCGGCGTTGAGCCAGGCAAACATCCACCGCTGGCCGGGATGGCGGCGGGGATGAGCCAGATGCAAATACCATGCGGCCTGCGCCGCTTCCGTTAGGGGATGGGGCCGGGTTGCCGCGTGCGGAGCGCGCAGGTGCTGGAGACGGGCGGCGGGCTGGATGAAGAGGGTGCTGCCCGCCGGGAGGCGAAAGCAAAGGTCCACATCTTCTCCCAGGGAGGCGCCGGTCAGCCGCGGATCGAAACGCAGCGCGGCCAGCGCGGAGGCCCGAAAACTCATCAAGCCGGCGCCTAGGCGGGAGACGGCGAGGGGCGGTGCATGGCGCAGCGCGGCGGCGCGCCAGTAGATCGGCTGCCGGTCATCGGCGAACGGACCGAGGCAAAATAGCCGCGTCCATAGGCGCATCGTCCAGGGCGGCGTGGTGTAGTTGGTGATGATGCCGGATATGCCGGTGGCCTGGGGCAGCCAACGGTAGCCGGCCCATAGAGCCGCGATGAACTCCGGTTCCAGTTGGACGTCATCGTCCAAAAACAGCCAAATCGCGCCGTCGGCCAGCTCCATGCCGCGATTGCGCGCCGCCGCGCCTCCATTGATCGCCGGGTCATGCACATAATCCAACCGCAGGCGCGGAAAACGGGCGGCGCGGGCGCAAACCGCCGCGCGCGCGTCGGGAACGGCGGATTGGTCCACGATGATGATTTGGCTTGGCAGCTGCGACTGCGCCAGCAGGGATTCCACCGTTGCGATCAGCCAGCGAGCCCGGTGCTTGCTGGCAATGATGGCGCTTAGGCCTCGTTCGGGCCGGGGTATCGGTAACGCCGAATCCGGGGAGGGGGCGGGTGCGATCGCGGCGGCCATGGCCATTTGTAGGCTGGGTCGGCGGGCGCCGCCAAGCCCCCGAAGGCGGACCACTCCTTGGTGGGACCTGAGGCCCGGGGGAATTGGTCGGGGTCAGCCCCGCGGGTCGCGGGGGCGTGGCGCTAGCGCAGTGCCGGAGATGCGATCGTGCCAGGAGAGCCGGCCTTCATCCAGATACACCCAAAAATAACCCAGGCCGAGGGCGCCGAGGGAGAGCAGGCCGGCCCCAGCGCGCTGGCGCCATTGGGAGGGCGTTGCGGTCTGGCCGTTTGCCTGGCGCAGCGTCAAGCCACACATACGCATGCCCGGGGTGGGGAGTTGCCGGGAGAGACACAGCCATTGCAAGGCGGCAAACGCAATAACGCCGCAGGCGGCAGCGAGAAGCCACCCCAGCTGGGCTGGTACGCTTCCGCCGGCCATCAGCGCGGTGGCGTGGACGCCGAAGGAAAAACCGGCGGCCGCCAGGATGGCGCAGGCGGTATCCACCAACACGGCAGCGCCGCGGACGGTCAGCCGCGCCGCGACCGCCGTCAAGGGTGACTCCACGGGGACGAAGTCGTCGCCCGGCGCGGTGAACTCGACGGCCGCGCGCGGGGCCTGCCCTGGGTTGGCTGGGAGCAGCGGCGCGGGCGCGAAGGCGACGGTCTGGCGCACGGGGCTGGCCGTTGCCAGCGGCGTCGAGGCGAGGACGGGCGCGGCCGGCGGCACGAACACCCGCGCGGCGGCCTGCGCCGGGGACGACAACGGCCGCGCCGTTACCGGGATGGCGGGCGGCGCGGGGCGCAGGTGGAGGCTGGGACCGCCGGCGGCGGGCGCCGGCGCCGTGGCCGCTGTTGCATGGAAGGGAATGACGTTGGGTAACGGGGGCGAGCTAAGGCTCTGCGGCGGCCGGGCGGCGCCGGTCCGTTGCTCCCGGCGCTGGCGATGACGGGCGATGCTGGCCCGCACCTCCTGCTTCCAGGCCGACGGATCGGCCTCCGTCCGGGCGCGCAGCGCGGCGGGCCGCCAGCCACAGGGGCAGGCGGCGGCGCCGGAGACCGGGCGGCGGCAGGCCGGGCAGCGGCTCACTGGGGACTCCCGTGCGCCGGCAGACCGCGCCGTCGTGGCTCCGTGTGATACTTTGCGAAATACCGCCTTGGCATGCTGGTGTATCGGGTCCGATTGTTGATTATTGCCGCCGCCGTGGCGCTTTGCGCCGGCGGCGCGGCAAAAAAAGCCTTCGCCGCCGTTGCCGCCCCTGGTTCCGGGGCGGGCGCCGGCGCGGGGCAGTCTCGCCGCGCGGCGCCGCGGCGCCGGCAACAGCGCCTACCGTTGTTTCCCTCCGGCGCGGGTGGGGGAACCGCGACCCTCTATTTCCGTCATCTGGCCGCCCACAACGGAATTTACATTGCCCGCGGCGATGTCCAGATCATCTATCGCGGGGTCAGCTTGCGCGCCGACCGGATCGTTTATAACAACCGCAGCGGCGAAGCGACCGCCACCGGCCACGTGATGCTGACGCTGGCGGCGGAGAAGACGCAGATCGAGGCGCGGCGCGGGCGGTACAATCTACGCACCTCGACCGGCGAGTTCGACGATTTTCACGGCGTGAGCGGTTTGCATGTCGGGCGGCGTAATGTGCAACTGCAATCGCGCAACCCGCTGGTGTTCTCCGGCCGCAAACTGGAGCGCCTCGGTCCGCGCAAGTATCGCCTGGAGGACGGGACCATCACTTCCTGCACGCTGCCCCGTCCGGAATGGTCCTTGTCCGCGCAGAAGGTGACGGTGGAACTGGGGGCCAAAGCCACGCTGCACAATGCTGTGTTTCATTTATGGGACGTGCCGGTATTTTACTTTCCCTACCTGACGCACTCGACGCAGGGCAATGGACGGCATAGCGGGTTCTTGCTGCCGCTGGTGGGCCGCAGCAGCGAAAAGGGAAACATCCTAGGGGACAGCTTTTTTTGGGCGCCCAACCGCAGCACCGATGTCACCATCGGCGGGCAATACCTGAGCGCTCGCGGCTGGGGTGACCTGCTCAACGCCGCCAGCTATCCGACGCGACACACCTATCTCAACCTGCATGTGGATGGGGTCGTGGACCGGGGCTTGGCGGCGGCCCGCGGGGCGCGCATCAAGCAGGGCGGGCAGGAGGCCCGGGTGATCGCGGAATACCAGCCGGGAACCGGCGCAGGCGGTAGTGGATCGGGCGGCGGGAGCAACGGCTGGCGGGCGGTGCTGGATGCCAATTATCTGTCCTCGTTCATCTACCGCCTGGCGTTTACCAATACCTTTGCCCAGGCGATCAACTCCGAGGTCGTCTCGACGGGATTTTTGGAGCGGCAATGGGATGGCCAGGACGTGGCGATCACGGCGCACCGCTACCAGAACTTTTTTTCCACCGGGCCCCGGGGCGCGGTATCGCTGGCGGATTTGCCGACCGTGGACTGGAGTTCGGTGGCGCGGCCCGTGGCGCAGATTGGAGCGGTGCCGCTGTATTTGTCCTGGAACGTCAATGGCGGGCTGCTGGACCGGACGGAACAGGGCTTTCAGAGCGGCATCCTGGAGCGCTTCGTGGCCGCGCCGCGGCTGACGGCGCCGTTGCGGACGGATGCGGGAATGGTGAGCGTGTCCCTGTCGGCGGAGGCGGCGGACTATTCCCGGCGGCTCGCCGGCGGATTTTCCGGGCCCGGACCGTTGGCCTTGGCGCCCGGCTTGGGGCTGTCCCAGAACTCGGGGACGATTGACATTCTCTGGACGCCACCGTCGCTGGAGCGCGTCTACGCGACGCCGGGCGGCCTGTTGGGAGAAAAGCTCAAGCATGTCTTCCAGCCACGCGTCGAATACCGCTATACGACAGGTGTTTCCAACCCTGACAACGTGATCCGGTTCGATGCCTTGGACATCCTGACCGACACCAACGAATTGGACTACGGCTTTACCAACGCCTTCTATACGCGCAGCCGCGGCGGCAAGGTGCGCGAGCTGGCGTCTTGGCGGCTGGAGCAGAAATACTTTTTTGACCCCACCTTCGGCGGCGCCTTGACTCCGGGCACGGAGAACGTTTTTTTGACCACGGCGATGCTGACGCCATTCGCCTTTGCTGCCCAGGCGCTGCACCAATCGCCGATTGATTCGCTGATCCGCGTCTCGCCGCTCAAGGGTTTTGACGGCGACTGGCGGCTGGATTACGATCCCCTGCACGGCCGAGTGGACGACAGCGCGTTCACCGGGGCGTTCCACATCGGCGAACTGCTGCTGGCGGGCAGCGATTTCGTGATCCATACGCCACTCGGCCTGATACCGCTGGGCGGGGTGCTGCCGACACAGTACAACCAAATGCAGTTCACCGTCGGCTACGGCGATCCCAGCCGCCCGGGTTTGAGCGTGGCCTTCGCCGCCGCCTACGATTCCCATTTGGGCCACCTGCAATACACCACGGCGCAGGCGAGCTACAACTGGAGTTGTGCGGGGTTCAGCTTCCAATACCGGCGGTTCGCCCTCGCCAACCTGCGCCGCGAGAATGAATACCGGGTGAACTTCACGCTGGCGAACGTAGGCACCTTCGGGAATCTAAAGACCCAAGAGCGGATCTTCTAATCGCCGAGCCCGCGCCTTTGGCCCGGGAGGCACGACAGGCGCGGAGGCTCGCGAATTCCCGGCGCGCCCATGGCGCCCGTGGCGCGCGGTCGCAGGCCACGCCTCGCCCCAGCCAGGGCAGCGGCACGGCCCCAACGATGCGCCGGCTGGGCTGGGCGAACGGCGCCCCGGGCCCAGCCGGGCGCGTAAGCGGAACGCAGGGCGTAACCGCGCGGGGACCGCGCCCATCAATGTCCTGGGGTCGCGCCTGGGAAGCCGGTACGATGAAGAGGTGAGGATCGGCGATCGTTACCTGCTGCGCGAGACGCTGCTGTACTTTGGCGTCGGTCTGCTGGTCTTTACATTCGTCATTTTCATGCGCGAGGCGGGGCAGCTGCTGGATTTGCTGGCCCGCGGAAGTTCCTGGTCGTTGTTGCTGGCGCTGCTGTACGCGCTGCCGGCGACGCTGATCTTTACGCTGCCCATGGCGGCGCTGGTCGGCATCTTGATCGCTTTGGGGCGAATGGCCGGCGACCAAGAGTTGGTGGCCATGCGCGCCATCGGCCGCAGCGGCTGGCAACTGGCCCGGCCGCTGCTGGCCTTTAGCGTGGCCGTGACCGCAGTGGCGCTGAGCTTCACGCTATGGCTGGCGCCGGCAGGCGCGCGGGCGCTGCTGCGCCTGGAAGCGCGGCTGCGGAACTCACAGTTGGTGCTGGCCGCCCAGCCGCGGGTCTTCCTGGAGACCATACCCCATGCCGTGGTCTATATCGGCGATATCGCGCCGGGCGGCGGCAGTTGGCGGCAGGTGTTTGTCGCCGACATGCGGGATCCCAATTCCCCCCAGATCACCATGGCGCGGCGGGGCATGCTGGCGGCAACCGGGCCCAATGAGGTGCAATTGCACTTGCAGGATGGCACCAGCTACAGCGTCTCCCGCCGCCGTCCGGACGTGGCCCTGGCCAGTTCGTTCGTCAGCAGCGATCTGCCACTGCGTCTGCCGCCGGCAAAGGTGAATACGCAGACGCTGCCGGCGCTGGCGACGCCGGCGCTGTTCGCCCGGGCCCGGCAGGGGCGGCGGGAGGCGCAGATCGAACTGGACCGGAGGCTGGCGCTGGCGTTTGCCTGCATGGCCCTGGCGCTGCTCGGCATTCCGCTGGGGTTGCGCATGCGCGCCGGGGGCAAGGCGGCGGGGCTGGTGACGACGCTGCTGCTGGTGCTGGGCTACTACATCGTGTTGATTACCGGGCTGGCGCTGGCGCACCAGGGGACGGTGGCGCCGGCGGTGGGCGTATGGGCGGCCAATGCGGTCTGCGCCGCCGTCGGCGTGGGGCTGTTGCTGGGCATGGACCGGCTGCCCAATAGCGCCGGCGCGGCGCGGGATCCGGCGGCGCGATTGCGGGCGGCGGTGAGCCGGCCGGCGGCATGGCTGCGGAGCTTCCGCCGCGCCGGGGGCGAAGCCGCCGCGGCCCGGACGGCCATGGGGCGCGGCCAGCGTTGGATGCCGACGCTGCTGGACGGCTATGTGATCCGGGAGTTTTTGGGCTATGTGGCGCTGCTGACGGCGGGGCTGCTGGTGATGATTCTGGCGTTCACGTTTTTCGAGCTGCTGGGGGCGATGCTGCGGACCCACGCCGGCTTGGGCATCATGGCGCGCTATTTGTTTTATCTCTCGCCGCAGATGATGTATTTGCTGGCGCCGGTGGTGATCCTGGTGGGGGTGCTGATCACCTTCGGCCTGATGTCCAACGGCAACGAAATCACCGCCATGAAGGCCTGCGGCATCAGTGTGTACCGCCTGCTGGCGCCGATCGTCGCGGTGGCGCTGGCGCTGGCGGTGCTGCAATTCGGCGTTGGCCAGTCCTGGCTGCCGCGGTTCAATCGCGAGCAAGACGCGCTGCGCGCCCGCATCAAGGGGCAGCCCGCCCGGACCTATCAGCAGCCGGAGCGGCACTGGGTGATGGGCAAGCACAACGATATTTTCTATTTCCAGTACTTTGATCCCGCCACCAATCAGTTCAGCAATTTATCCATCTATAATTTCGATCCGCGGACCTTCCAACTGACGCGCCGGATCCACGCCCGGCTGGCGTATTGGGACCGCGACCTGCACGCCTGGGTGTTCGAATCGGGCTGGCTGCGGGATTTTTCCGGGCCGCAGGTCACCCGCTACCAGCCGTTCGCGATCGCCAGCTTCAGCCGCGTGCGGGAGCGGCCGGCGTACTTCAAGGCGGATGCGCGGGTCAGCACGCAGATGAATTATCAGGAATTGAGCCGCTATGTTCGCGATCTGCGGCGCGGCGGCTACAATGTTAGCCGGCTGACGGTACAACTGGATAAGAAGATCGCCTATCCGGTGATTACATTGATCATGGCGCTGTTGGCCTTTCCCTTCGCCCTGTCGGCGGGGCGGCGGGGAACCGTCGCCGGCATCGTCGCAGCGATCGCCGTGGCCATCGTGTATTGGGTGGGCAGCGGTTTTTTGGCGGCGTTGGGGGGACTGGGGCAGATTCCTCCCGCCGCCGCCGCTTGGGCTCCGGACCTGCTGTTTTTGATCGCCGGTGTCTATTTGCTGCTGCGCGTGCCGACGTGAGCGAGGCGAGGGAAGCATGACGGACAAGGTCGCAGCGGATAGCTGTTTGCCGCGGCTGCGCGCGGACCTGGACCTTCTGCCTTCGCCGGATGCGGACCAGCCGGGAATCCTGCTGCGCGATCCGATGGGCTACGCCGCCGCGGTGCTGCGCCTGCCTTGGGTGCTGGCGCCGGCATTGGCCTGTCTCGACGGCCGGCACAGCGTCTTGGACTGCCAGGCGGCGGTGAGCCGGCAGACAGGAGAGATCGTGCCCGGGGAGGCGATCGCGGCGATGGTACAAACGCTGCGCGCGGAGGGCTTCTTGGCGACGCCGGAATTCACCGCGCTACGGGAGCGGCGGCAGTTGGAATTCGCTGCGGCGCCGGTGCGGCAGGCGGCGCATGCCGGTTCGGCCTATCCGGCGGAAGCGGTCGAGTTGCGGCGCACGCTGAGTGGTTACCTGGCGGGCGCAAACGTGGGAGGCGATCCCGGGCTGGTGGGTTTGGCCGCGCCGCATGTCAGCCCGTTCGGGGGCGTCGAGGGCTATGCCGCGGCGTATGGCCGCCTGCCGCGGGACCTGACCTGTCGTACGCTGGTCATCCTGGGCACGTCGCACCACGGCGCGTGGAACCGGTTTGGGCTGACGCGCAAACCGTTCACCACGCCGCTAGGCGTTGCGCAGCCCGACCTGGAGGCGGTGGAACACCTGGCGCAGCGGGCGGGGACCGCCTGCGACTTGGAGGATTACTGCCACGCGATCGAGCATTCCATCGAGTTTCAATTGCTCTTCGCGCAGCATGCCGGGGCGACCGGCGCCAAGGTGCTGCCCATTCTTTGCGGCCCCATGTCTGGGCCGGGGAGCGGCGCGGAAGGTTTTTATGCCGCGCTGGGAGAACTGGCCGAATTGCGGCGTGGGGATTGGTTTTGGCTGCTGGGCGTGGATTTGGCCCACATCGGCCGGCGCTATGGAGGCAGGGATGCGGTGCAGGCGGGCAGCGCGGCGGCGCGGGAGGTGGAACGGCGTGACCGGGAGCGGCTGGCGGCGGTATTGGCGGGCGAGGCGGAGGTGTTCCGGCGGATGGCGGAGCAGGATTATGCCCGCGGAGGCGAGGGGCTGAACTGGTGCGGCTCCTCGGCGCTGTACACGTTTCTGCGGGCGATGCCGCGAGCGCGCGGAGAGCTGCTGCATTATGGGCAATGGAACATTGATGCGCAATCCATTGTCAGCTTCGCCGCCATCGCTTGGCGGGACGATGCACCGGCGGCGGATGCGAGCGACGAAAGGGAGCCAGCACGAGAATGATTCGATACGGAATTTTGGGATTTGGGGCGCACGGCGACCGGCGGCTGATGCCCGGCTTCGCGCGGGCGAAGCAGTCGAGGGTGACGGCGATTTCGCGGCGCTCGCTGGAGCGGGCACGGGCGACGGCGGAGCGGTACGGGATTCCGCTGGCGTTTGATTCCAAGGAGGAATTGTGCCGCTCCCCCGAGGTGGATGCAATCTTCATCGCCACGCCCAACGCCGAACATCGCGCCGACGCACTGTTGGCGCTGCGCCACGGAAAAGCGGTGCTCTGCGAAAAACCCATGGCGATGAACGCCGCGGAATGCGAGGAGATGATCCGGGCGGCGCAGGAGGAGGGACTGCCGCTGGGCGTGGCCTTGGTGTTCCGCTTCGAGGCCGGCGCGCGGCGCTTGCGCGCACGGGTGGCGGCGGGGGATATCGGCACGCCGGTCTTCGCCCGCTCGGAGTTTTCCTATTGGGGCCGCAACCATCACCGCAGTTGGCTGCTGGACCGCCGCATCTCGGGCGGCGGGCCGATCGCGGATGTCGGCGTGCATTGCATGGACGCCTTGCGCTTCATTCTGGATGACGAGGTGACGCGATTGGTGGCGCTCGGGCGCAGGGATGCCGATTCCGGTTCGGTGGAGGCGGCGGCGATAGTGAGCCTGGAGTTTCGCCGCGGCACGCTGGGCACGGTGCTGGTTTCGATTCGGGCGCCCTACCGTACTCCCCTGGAGTTGGTGGGGGAGAAGCGCACCTTGCGAGCGAACGATGGGCTGACCGTGGATGCGCCGGTGCAGATCGAATTGGTGGAAGACGGGCGCGTGGTGGATGTGGAGGAAGTGGACAACAGCGACGCCTACGCGCGCCAAGTGGACGCCTTTTCGGCGGCGCTGGAAGGCGGGCCGGCTTTTCCCATTCCTGGCGAGGCGGGGCTGGAAAATCAGCGGCTGCTGGACGCGGCCTACGCGCAGTTGGGGTTGGGCGACTAGAAGCCGGGAGCGAACCGGGCGGCGCGCGGTCTTGCCGCGGTTCGGCGCCGCAACCGCAGCAGGGTTCGTCAGCGAAAAAAGAACGGGCCCGGCTGACGCCGGGCCCGCGCGGAATTTGTTAGGCTGCCGAACTAGAAGGAGAACCGCAGCCCCAACTGGATGATGCGGGGCTGATTCGCCTGGCCGCCGAGCACGCCCCAAGCCTGGGGATATTGCAGATCCAGGAAGGGGTTGCTGAACTGCATGATGTTGAACAGATTGAACGCCTGGGCGAAGATCTGGGCGTGAACCCGCTCGGTGATCTGCGTGTCCTTGGTGACGCCCAAATCAATATTCCAACGGGGCATGCCACGGAACTCGCCATCGGGGCTGGGAGCGCCGTCCACGCCCAGCAGGAATGGGCGGAACGAATTGTAGAAGTTAATCGCCTCACTGCCGAACAGGTTGACGCCGGTACCGCCGTTGGCGGGATTGCCGTTGACGCCGACAGAGTTGGGGTTGGACGCGTTCGTGGGAACCACGGTTCCCAGGATGGGCGTGCTCGGCCAATTGGAGCTGCCGACCTTGCCGCCGATCGCTACGGCTGACGCGCCATTCTCGGCGAAGCCGGCGCCCATTTCCCCGAAGCTGCCGGTGTAAACCTCAACCGGCAATCCGCTGGACATGGTTAGCACTGGAGAGACGAGCCAGCCGCCGATCAGTTTCCCGATCCAGCCGTGCTGGCCCTGGCCGAAGGGAAGTTCATAGGTGCCGAGGAAATTGAAGATGAACTTTTGGTCCCAAGGTGCGGGAGTGAGGTCGGATTGCAGGTTATAGACGTTGTCAGGACTGTCCAACGTATAGGTTTGGGACAGGCCTAGAGTGCCAAGGTCGTGGCTATAGGTGAAATTCGCGTTGAAGGTGAGGCCGCGGGCGGCGCGTTCCTTCAACTTGACCACCATGGCTTGGTAGTTCGAGAAGCCAGTGGAGGTGTTGCCATAAATGTAGAAACCTTGGTTGGTAGAGTACAGCGTCGGACCGAAGGCCCATGACCCGTCGAGGTCGCTCCAGAAGTTCATCAGATTGTCGCCGGCAATGTTCTGGCCCTCGTTGGCCAACACGGCTTGCGTGTAGTTGGGATAGTTGGCGCCCGCGGAGCCGCAGGTAACCGCCGTACCGGAGGAGTTGGAGCAGTAGTTCTGCCCCGCCAGCGCGGCCTCCAGGAAGGGCTGGGCGGGAGCGTTGGCGATGGCGGCACCGCCCAGGCCGTGAGCTTGGACGTAATGGTACATGTTGTCCCAAGCCTGGGTGAATTGCTGGCCGCCGTACTTCATCATCCAGGGAACGCTGTTCAGATCAATGCCCTGGAAGAGATGGTTGGCCCAAACGCCGACGTAGCCGACTTCCAACGTGGTGTTCTGTCCGAACTGGCGCTGCACGCTGAAGTCCAGTTCATTGCTGACGCCGGGACGGAAGTTCGGGTCCATGATGTCAAGCAGTGTCGCATAAGGGGCGCTGATGCCCGGCGTCACCGGCGAGGAAAGCGTCGGCGTGATGGGCGGCAAGGGCACCTTCAGGCCATTGGGACCAATCCGGAACGCGTTTTGGGGTGTGGCGACATCCTGGCCTAGGCATTGCCCGCTGACGCTGGGTCCCGTGCAGGATACCGGCTGGAGGAAGCCGTCGCCGAGCGTCGGGTTGGAGATGACGTTGATGCCGTAATCGCGGGCGAAGAAGCGGCCGAATCCGCCGCGGATGACCAAGCCCTGGTCACCGGCGAACCAATTATGCCAGTCGGGGTTCCACGCCGCGGAGACGTGGGGAGCAAACTCCTTGTAATACGGGGCGAAGGGATACTTGCCCAGGCTGGGCACCTTGGCGATAGGGGAGTAGCCGAGCGTGGGCAGATAAACCTGACCCTTCTCCGCGGCGGCAACCCGATTCGCAATATAGCTTTGGAAGTAGATTGGCTGGTTGTTGGCGGCGTTGACGGCGATGTCCTGCTCGCGGTTCTGCTCGTAGGGCGGCATCTGGACGCCCCAGTTGAGGCCGTAGGTGAGGGTCAGCGTGGGCAGCACATGCCAGGTGTCGGTGAAATAAAGATCCGGCGTGTTCACCGTGACCAAGCTGCTCAGCGGCGTACCAAGGGGATTGAGCTGGAGATTAGCCCCGGTGCGGGTGGCCACGATCGAGGAATGGTTCACGATTCCCAGCAGGTCGGCATAGTAGTTGTTCCAGGTGCTGATCTCGCTGGCGCCGAGCGTGCCGCTGTCGAAACAGTTGGTGGTGATGGTGGCGCTGCACGTGGGAGGCTGATAGGTCGGGGTCATGTGCAGGGACCCGTCGCTGACTTCGTAGACCAGGGAAGTCAATCCGCCGACGACGTTGTCGTAGCGGTTGAAGTGCCACCATTCGTGCAGCCAGTCGCCGCCGAACTGGAACAGATGGTTGCCATGCAGCCAGCTCATCTCATCGCGGAAGTCGTAGTTGTGTTCGTACCACGAACGCTGGCGGGAATCCTGCGTATCGGCGTTTACCGGGTTCAATTCGCTGGTCTTGCCCTCACCATTGATTTCCAGGACGCCGGGCATGCCGGAAAGTTGGGGCGTCAGGCCGTTGCGGATCCAGCCCCACATGTTGCGGGTGTAGGTGAAGTGGAAGACGTTGGTCAGATTGGGCGTGATCGAGCCGGAAAGGGCCGTGACGATCAAGGCCGGTTCATTGATGTTTTCCGAGGCGGCGGCGGGCTGACCCAACGTGTCGCCCGGTAGCAAACCGCCGATGTCCACCTGGCTGCTCACCGGGTTGTAGTCCTTGTACCAACGGTAGGTGCCCATCCAGCGCCAGTTGGAGCCAAAGTCATGGTCAAAGCGGCCGACCCAAAAGTCGTTGTTGACCGGCGTGTTGAGAATTCCGCGGAACCCTAGGGAGTTCAATTGGTCGCCGCCGGAGGCATCGTTGGCGGCGGGCATGTACTTCGACCAGATTTGCGAGACGGCGGAACTCATGCCGATGCCGAGGGGATCGCAGAGGCCGTTGCCGTTCGGTCCGCAGACGGCGAGCTTGCCGCTGCCCAGGTCGAACTTTTGCACGCCGTGGCTGGTGTTGATCTGGATGATGCCTTGGCGCAGCAGAGGCGAAGGCGTATAGGCCTCGTAGAATCCGCTCTGCGGATAGCGCTGGGCTTCGTAGTCGAAATAGAAATAGGTCTTGCCGCCCCAGAACCGAGGGAACAGCACGCCGCCGAGATCGAAGCCGTAGCGGTTTTGGTGGGTCTTGGGGCGAGGGCTATTGTGGAAATTGTTGTTCCAGCCGTTGGCGTTGAGCACGCTGCTCTGGAGGTAGTCGTAGATTGAGCCGTGCCAGGTGTTGTAACCGCGTTTGGTGACCGCCAGGACCTCCGCGCCGCTGGAGGTGGCGAAGTCGGAGGTCATGTTGTTGGTGCTGACGGTGAACTGCTGGATGGATTCGATCGGGGTGGGAACGACGCCGCGCTGGTTGCCGCTAAAACCATTGATGTAGCCGTTGTCGCCCTCCAACCCGCTGGTGTTGATGCCGCCGTCCAGGACGAAGGTGTTTTGGTCAGGGGTGGAACCGGCGACCGAGCCGGAAGTGATGTCACCCCGGCGGCCGTAGCTGGGAGTGGAAGTCGCCTGGAGGTTCATCAGGCTGGTGACGTCGCGGTCGAGGCTGGGCAGTTGCAGCAGCGTGCTGGCGGTGATGGTGCTGCTCATCGTCGCGTTCAGGGTTTGCAGCGCAGGGCCCGCCGAGCCGTTGACCTCAACCGTGGTGCTGGATCTGCCGACCTTCAGCGCGACCTTGAGCGCGAGCGTCTGGTTGGTCACCACCAAGTTGCGGGTCAAGGTGACGCTTTGGAAGCCGGAATGGGTCACGACAACGTTGTAGTAGCCCGGGGTCAGGTTGGTGAAGATGAAGCGCCCCGATTGGTCCGTGGAGGCGTTTTGCGCGTTCCCGGTGGCGGGATTCACCAGCTTGACCGTGGCGCCGACAATGACCGCGCCGGACGGGTCAGTAACGCGGCCGGTGATTCCGCCGGTTGTATTCGCCTGGGCCCATAGCGTGAGCGGAACGAGGGCGAGAGCGAGGAAGGGAACGACGAGCCAGCGGACGATGCGGTGCGAGGGGGAAGAGTGAACGGTCACGGCAGCTGCCTCCGGATGTATTGGCTTCCACACACGTCGGCAATTTTTGTATTGTTTCATCCTGCTGTCAATAGCAAAAATATGGATCGTCACCATATAGGATTCCGAGGTACGCTCGCGGCAGAACCGGGGTTTTTGGGGCAGGATGTCACGAGCGAGGCGGCGGGAAGTTTTCCCGACCGACTGGCAGGTCAGTGGGGTGGGACAAACGGCGGGTGAAACGGCAGGGTCCAGGTGAGTCATTGGAGAGATTGGCAACTAACGCGGCGCGCGTTTTTAGTGCACAGCGGGGGGGCGGTAGCGGCGGTGGCGCCGGCCATGGCTCGGTGGCGCCGGGGCGACTTTTTGCTGGCGCCCTGGGTGCTCGGGGGCCGGGGCTCCGCTGGCTTGCCTCTGTTCGACGAGGTGGCGGGCGCGGCGGGGCTGGGCGCCTTTCGGGATATATGCGGATCGCGGCGCAAGGACTATCTGGTTGAGACCGTGGGCAGCGGCGTCGCGATTTTCGACTATAACGGCGATGGCCTGCCGGACATTCTGCTGATCAGCGGCAGCCGCTTTGGGCTGCCGCCGCATCCGCTACTGCCGGCGCCGGTGAGCCGGCTGTTCCGCAACAATGGCGACGGAACCTTTAGCGATGTGACCTATGCTAGCGGGCTGGTCAATACCGGGTGGGGCATGGGCGTGGCGGTGGCGGATTATGACAACGACGGCCACCCCGACGTGTACATCACCAACTTTGGGCGGAATGCGCTGTTCCATAACAACGGCGACGGAACGTTCACCGACGTGACAAATGAAGCGGGCGTCGGGGGCGGCAACTGGAGCACGGGTTGCGCCTGGGGCGATTACGACGGCGACGGCCGGCTGGACCTGTATGTGGCCCGGTACGTGGACTTCCACCGCGCGCGGATTCCGCCGCCCGGCGCGGGAGGATTTTGCCGCTATCTGGGCGTGCCGGTGGCCTGCGGGCCGCGCGGGCTGCCGGCCTTGCCCGATCTGCTCTATCACAACGAAGGCGGCGGCAAGTTCCGCGAAGTGTCGCGCGAGGTGGGAATGGGGAGTACTCCCGCGGCCTATGGTTTCAGCGTGGTGTGGTGCGATTTCGACGGCGACGGGCGGCTGGACGCGTTTGTCGCGAATGATTCAATGCCCAATTTCCTTTGGCACAACCAGGGAGGGCGTTTCGAGGAAATTGGCCTGGAGGCGGGCTGCGCGCTGAGCGGCGACGGCAGAGCGCAGTCGTCCATGGGCGTGGCATTGGGCGATTACAACAACGACGGCTGGATGGATCTGTACGTCAGCAATTTTTCCGAAGACTACAGCACGCTGTACCGCAATCGCGGCGGCCAGTTCGAAGACGTGACGTTTGCCGCCGGCCTCGGGGCGGACAATCTGCGGTTGCTGAAATGGGGCACGGCGTTCGTGGATACGGCCAACCGGGGTTGGAGGGATATCTTCGTCGCCGACGGTCACATCTACCCGCAGGCTTCGCAGGCGGGCAACAGCTACCGGCAACCGAACCAGCTTTACCGCAATCTGGGTGACGGCCGGTTCGCGCTGGAGCCGACGGAGGCTTGCGGCTTCTTGCAGCGGCAGAGCAGCCGGGGGGCGGCGATTGGGGACCTGGACAACCGTGGGGCGATGTCGGTCGTGGTCAACAATATTGACTCGGCCCCATTCTTGTATCGGCCGGCGGCGGCGCCCGCCGGCCATTGGTTGCGGCTGCGTTTGCAAGGTACGCGGTGCAATCGCGACGCCATCGGAGCGCGGGTCCGGGTCAGCGCCGGTGGGCTGCGGCAGACCGATGTCGTGACTAGCGGGGGAAGCTACATTTCCTGCAACGATATTCGATTGCATTTCGGCATTGGCGCGGCCGCCGAGGCTGATACGGTCGAGGTGCGCTGGCCGAATGGCGGCGCCGAGATCTGGCGTGGTCTGGCGGCCGACCGCGAACACCGCCTGCGCCAGGGAGACGCGCGGCCGTGAGACGGGGCGGGGGATCGCGACTGCGCTGGGGCGCTCCGGCATGGATGGCGCTGCTGCTCGCGGCCGCCGCGCATGGACAGATGTCGCAGGCCAGCGGCGCGCAGCTGAGCGCCGCCAGCGCGACACCGAGCGCGCGGAGGGCGATGCGGGCGGTGGAACAAGCGCGCCGGGAGCTGCAAACGAATGCGAAATCCTCGGAGGCCTGGCTACGTCTCGGCCAGGCGCTGGCGGCGAGCGGCGCAGCGCAGCCGGCGCGGGCCGCGCTGCGCACCGCTCTGAAGCTGGATGCCCGTATGTGTCGTGGCTGGTTGCTGGCGGGTCAACTGGGCGCGGGCGCAGGGCGCTGGGCCGCGGCGGCCAAGGATGATCTGCGCGCCGCGCGCTGCGCGCCCGGGCTGGCGAGCGCCCATTTTTTCGCCGCCGAAGCGCTGTTGCGGCTGGGCGCGTTGCCGCGCGCCACGGCGGAATTTCACGCCGCGCTGCAAGGGGGCGGAGGCGGTCTTGGGCGGTTTTGCGCCGGGGATGCCCGGCCGGCGGAGTGCGGACCGGCGGCGATGTTCGTGCGCGTTGGGCTGGGCCAGATTGCGAGCCAACTGGGCCATCCGGCCGCGGCGGCGGCGGAGTTTCGCGCGGCGCTGGCTATGGGGCGGAGCTATCCTCCAGCCTTGCTGGGTTTGGCGGACTCCGACCTGCGCTGGGGACAAGCGCGGCGGGCCGAAGCGCTGTTTCGCCGCGCATTGGCGGCGCGGCCGAGTTCAATGGCGGCGTTGGCTGGGTTGGCGGCGGCGTTAAGGGCGGCGGGGCAGCGGGCGGAGGCGCAAAAGACGTTCGCCCGCGTGCGGGCGCGGATCCAGGCGAGGAAGGCACGGCTGCGCGCTGAGCAGGAGACGGACCGCGGCATGACGCTGTGGCACGCCGGCCAACTACAGGCGGCCGCGGCGGCATTCCGGCGGGCGGCAGCCGCCGCACCGGGCTATGCCGCCGCGCACAACGATCTGGGCAGCGTGCTGGCGCTCAGCGGCGACGCGCGGGGTGCGGTGCGGCAGTTCGCGCTGGCCGTGCGGTTGCGGCGGCCGTATCCGAAGGCTCGCAGTAACTGGGGACTAGTGCTGCTGGCGCAGGGGCGCGCCGCGGCGGCGGCGCGGCAGTTTCGCGCCGCGCTGGCGGCGGCGCCGTTGGATGTCGGCGCGCGCCTCAACTTGGCCGCGGCTCTGGAGCGAGAGGGGAAGAAGGGCGCCGCGGAGACCGCGTTGCGGCAAGTGATTGCGCTGGCGCCGGCCCTGGGGAAGGCGCATGTGGCGCTCGGGATGCTGCTGGCGCGAAACCATGGCGGGTTGACCCAACAGGCGCGATGGGAAATCGAAACGGGGTTAAGGTTGGATCCGGCATTGCGCCGGCTGCTGCCCAGGCGGATGCAACTTCAACTGGCCGCTACCGCGCGCCATGTGCGGCGGTGAAAGGCCACGCGCCCGGACGCCAAACTTGCGACGGAGGGCCGGTAAACGGCGCCACGTCGGTCAGTTGGCAGGGCGCGGCGGGTTGGGGAAAGGCGGCCTTTTGCCGTTCACGGCGGTGGCTGGAGGGGTACGGGGACGCCGCGGCGCGGCCGAGCGGGAACGGCGAGCAGTGGCGGCAAGGGGACGAGTGAATCGAACCGCCCACAGGAAAGAACGCTCGGCGGACTGAACGCGCAGGACCCGGGCCTCAATGAGCCGGGCGGAAGCCGGCAGGGCGGCGGTTTCGGCGACGGGAGCCGCGGGGATCTCGAGAGAAACCTTGGTGGGGTGGCGGACATAGCGGCGAACCGCCAGCAGCGCCCCGCCCGCACTAATGTTCAGCACATTGGCGAACTCCAGCACGCGGCGTCCGTCCGCCACGGCGCGGACAAATAGGGGAATGGTGACGGGGATGCGCTCCCAGTGGCGCCGTTCGGCGGCGGGGCTGGTGGCGGCAGAGCCGCGATCACCCGGCCCGCTGCGCGCAGCAACGGGTACGGCTAGGCCCAGCCTGCCCGCACCACGACCTCCCTGTCTACCCAAGACGCAAGCCTCCGTCATCGCATGGCCGCCTTTGGCCACTGGGTTTTCGCTGCACGCTAGTGGCCACTATGGGAATTGGAGGGGAGTTCCAGAAGAATGGGCAAAACTGCGGCATTTACCGCCTTTGCGCCGCCGCGAGCGGCAGTCATCGCCCAGTGCGCAGCGGGCGAATAGGAAAAATCTTGCACGGGGTGCGAAGGTTTTTGCACTCTGGGTAATGAGTTCAGGAGGGGATTCATGCTCGAATCGCCGTCGCGCGATTGCGGAATGACTAGACGACAAGTGGTGGTTGCAATTACTTGCACAGTATGCCTGTTTGCCTCCGCTTTGCAAGCTCGGGCGAGTAATCCGGGCCAAGCGCTGGAACGAAAACTGCGGGTGATTGCGGCGCAGTTTCCGGGAAAGCTCGCCGTAGCTGGGGTGGCGCTCAAGAGCGGGGCGCATTTTGGGCTCAACGCCAACCGCCAGGTGCCGACAGCGTCGGTCATCAAGCTGCCGGTCATGGTGGAGGCCTTCTTTCAGATGCAGGAAGGGAAGCTGCATTGGTCGCAGGTGGTGCCGCTCACGGCTTGGGACCAGGTGCCGGGATCGGGGATCTTGCAATTTTTCGCGCGGACGCCGGCGCCGCGGTTGACGCTGGGCGACGCCATCACGCTGATGATTGACCTCAGCGACAATACCGCGGCCAACATGGTGATCCGGGCGGTCGGGATCGGGGCGGTCAATGCGCGCATGCGGCGGCTGGGGTTGCGGCATACGACGCTCTATGCGTATGTGTTCCATGCGGTGCGCCCGCGCTCAGCGGGAGAAAAGAAGTTCGGATTAGGGGAGACGACGCCGGCGGACATGGTGCGGCTGCTGACCATGATCGAGGAGCACAAGATTCTGACCCCGGGGGCCTGCGATCATATGCTGAAAGTCCTGACCGATCAGCAGGACAACAACGCGTTTCCGCGCTACATGGCCGCGTTTCCGGCGGTGAGCTGGGCGCACAAGACAGGCGCCTTGGACGCCGTGCGCAACGATGTAGGCGTGGCGACAACGCCGGCCGGGCCGATCGTGCTGGCCGGGTTCGCCTATGGATTTGCGGACCACCAATGGACGGCGCAGAATCCGGGTTTACTGGTGCTGGCGCGCGTGGCGCATGCGGTGATCGGGCAGTTCGTGGCGCCCGCGGCGCGCAAGCCCTAGGCGGAGAAGCCCGGCGATGGGCGGGGATGGCGTTCTCGCCCCGCGCCCGCATCCGGCGGGTGGTTGGGGCCGCCGGAGTTCATGGCCGGGGCGCCGAGGGTCTATGCTGCGGACAAGAGTTCGGGGGAAACAATGGCCAGCACGCGACTGTGGAATTCGCCCGCTGATCCGGGGATCGCTACGATTAACCATCTGCTGCTGCGGCTGCGAGCACGCGGCGCGGCGCCGGTGTGGTGGGCCAAGCGCGAGGGACGGTGGCAGGCGCTCGGGGGGGAACAAATCTACCGGCGGGTGCGGGCGATTGCCGCGGGGCTGCGGGGATTAGGGCTACGGCCGGGAGACCGGGTGGGGTTGCTGGCGGAGAGCCGGCCGGAGTGGTTGCTGGCGGATTTGGGATGTTTGGCGGCGGGGGTTGCCGACGTCCCGATCTATCCGACCCTGACCGGAGCGCAGGCGGCGGAGTTGCTGCGCGATAGCGGCGCCCGCGGGGTGTTCGTCGCCGATGGCGACCAGCAGCGCAAGGTCGAGGCGGAGTGGCGGTATTTGCCGCAACTGGAGTGGATTTGCAGCTTTGCCGCCGGGCCGGAAACGGGGCCGCGGTATCCGCAATGGCAGGCGATGTTGGCATGGGCGCCGGCGCCGGATGCGGAGTTCGAGGCGGAGTTGGCGGCGACGCCCCCGGACCGGCTGGCGACGCTCATCTACACCTCGGGGACGACGGGGCGGGCCAAGGGCGTGATGCTGACCCACGGGAACCTGGCGGCCAACCTGAATGCGGTATGTCCGCGCCTCGACTTGCGGCCGGAACGCCGATTGTCAGTGCTGCCGCTGGCGCATATCACCGAAAGGATGCTGGGCTATGCCGATTTGGCGCTGGAACTGACGACGTATTTCGCGGAGAGCATCGAGAAGATCCCAGAGAATTTGCTGGAAGTGCGGCCGCACTGCCTGGCGGCGGTGCCGCGGGTTTACGAAAAGATGGCGGCCAAGGTGAAGGCCGAAGCTGCCGCCAAAGGGCCCCTGGCGGAGCGAGTATTCGCCTGGAGCCTGGGGGTGGGACGGCGGCTGGGACCATATCTGCTGGGTGGTTGGCCGGGTGACCGGCGCGCGGCGGCGCCGAGCCTGGCTCTGCGGCTGCAAAGGGCGGTGGCGGACCGGCTGGTATACCGGCATCTGCGAGAACGCACGGGCGGCGAGTTGATCACTTGTATCGCGGGCGGCGCGCCGCTCGGGCAGGAGTTGGGCGAGTTCTTGCTGGCGCTGGGGCTGGTGGTGGATGAGGGGTATGGCATGACGGAGACGTCGCCGGTGATCGCCGTCAACGTACCCGGCGCCCGCAAGATCGGCTCGGTCGGCAAGCCGCTGCCCAACGTCGAGGTCCGCTTTGCCGCGGATGGCGAGCTGATGGTGCGGGGACCATCGGTGTTTTCCGGTTACTACGACATGCCGGCGGCGAATGCCGCGGCATTTGATCAGGATCCCGGAGGGCCGTGGTTTCATACCGGCGATATCGGACACCTCGATGCGGATGGCTTCTTGTTTATTACCGACCGGAAGAAGGATTTGCTGAAAACCGCGGGAGGCAAGTTCATCGCACCCCAGCCGATCGAGGCGAAGTTGAAGGCATCGCCCTACATTGCCGAGGCGGTGCTGGTCGGCGACCGGCGGCCCTATGTCGTGGCCTTGCTGGTGCCGAACTTCGCGCGCCTGGAGAGCGAGGCGCGGCAATTGGGGCTGGAGCCGGGCCGGGATTGGGCTACGCGCGCGGAACTATGCCGCCTGCCCGTACTTTACAACCGCATTCGCGCGGTGGTGGAGCAGGTGAACGCCGGGCTGGCTCGCTTCGAAACCATCAAGCGATTTGCGCTGCTGGCGGACGAGTTCACGATTGCCGGCGGGGAGATCACGCCCACGGTGAAGGTGCGGCGGAAGTCCGTGGAAGCCAAATACGCGGCGGAAATTGCCGCGCTTTACGCGCGTCCGCGGGAACTCGAAGCGGAGGCAACGCCGGGCGGCGAGGGAGCGGCGAGGACCTAGGCGTTGGCCAGGGTTTCCCGCAAGAGGGCCAGTTTGGCGTCCAGGCCGAGGGCCTGATTCCGAGCGAGTTCCAGCAGATCGCAGAGATGGTGGTAAAGATTGCCCTGCCCCTCGGGGCGGACGCTGGAGACGGCGCTGCGAGCCCGTACTTCCCAGAGCAGATGGCCAGGCGAATCCTTGATTCCCAACTGAATGACCGTTCGATCGTCCGCCTCGACACGGCGCAGGTCGAAGGTGAACGCGCCCAGGGCGCAGGAGAAGGCGTCGCGGTCCTTGGCGTCCTTCCAGGGCAGGCGGCCCTGCTTGGTCTTCTGCAACAAGGTGTTGACCAGGTCGTCAAAATCCGTGTCGCGCATGGCTTTATGGTAGCGCCGCGCAGGGCGGCGAGCGCCTAAGGCGCCGGCGCGGCGCCGACGGTCTTGGCGGCAGGCGCGGCCGGGGCGAAAAACAGGCCAGCGATTTGGCCTTGCGGCGTAACGGACCAGCGAACGTCCAGGCGGGCATGGGCGAAGGCAACGGTCACGATGATGATATGGACGCCGTCGTAGGCGAGGGAATGGATGGCGGTGATGCGCTGGAACGGGCCCGCCTGGAGGACTACCTGGGACCAAACCTTGGCCAGTTTGGTTGTGGGCAGGGCGGCCCTCAACTTGGGGTTGAAGCGATGCTCGATGGCGGCAAAACGGTGGGCGGCGAGACGCTGGGTCTCCTGCTTGCCGATCGCGGCATAGTGGGGCGTGCCGGCGGCTGCGGCGGGAAGGAGACAGAGCAGCGCCGCGAGGCCGGCGGCGCAGCATCGAGGCGTGGTGGCGAGACGCGCAGGCATTCCGGTAGTGACCGAGACAGCAGGCGACGGGCAGGCACGACGGGCGCCGCGGAAGCGGCGGAGCCGTGCGCGGCAAGCGGCCGCTGTTCGCCTAGGCCAAGGACGCGTTGATGCGCTCGAGAACCGATTGGGGCGGGCGCACACGGTCGTCCGGGAGCGTCGCGAGCGGTTCGGGGACGAGATTGAGGCCGGCGAGAAAATCAGGCTTTTCCGGCGCCAGGTAAAACACGCCGGTGAGGACCTCTTCGCCGCCGTGCGCGTTGGAGAGCAGGCCCAAGGCGGAGCGGCGATCGGTGGGGTCGTAATCACGGTCGAGCTTGCGCAGCCGGAGGTGCGAGCCGTCATGGAGGCGCACGTCGGTGACGGCGCCGGGTTCATAGTCCACCGTGATGTCGTTGAAGTAGGGGATGAAATCCACGTCATGGACCGGAGATTCATGCTGTTTGACGTACTGGTAGCTCTTGGTGCTCTCCGGCTGGTCATTGAACGTGACGCAAGGCGAAATGATGTCCAGCATGGCGACGCCTTGGTGCGAGAGGGCCGCTTTGAGCACCTGGGTGAGCTGGCGCTTGTCGCCGGAAAACGAACGGGCGACGAACGTGGCGCCGGACTCAATCGCCATGGCGCAGAGGTCGAGGGCGGGCAGCTGATTTACGACGCCCGATTTTAGCTTCTGGCCCTCGTCGGCGGTGGCGGAGAATTGGCCCTTGGTGAGGCCATAGACGCCGTTGTCCTCGACGATATAGACCAGCGGCAGATTGCGCCGCATCAGGTGGATGAACTGGCCGATGCCAATCGAGGCGGTATCGCCGTCACCGCTGACGCCGATGGCGCGCAGGGTGCGGTTGGCCAATAAGGCGCCGGTGGCCACGCTGGGCATGCGCCCGTGAACGGAATTGAAGCCGAATGACCGGCTGAGGAAATAGGCGGGACTCTTGCTGGAGCAGCCGATGCCGCTGAGCTTGACGACGCGATGGGGCTGCAACCCCAGCTCGAAGCAGGCGTCAATGATGCGCTCGCTGATGGCATTATGGCCGCAGCCGGCGCAGAGGGTGGTCTTGGAGCCTCGGTAGTCGGCGGGGGCGAGGCCGATATGGTTGAGACGGTCAGGCATGGCTTAGGGTTGGGCCTCCTGGCGCAGGATTTCGTCGCTCAGCGACCGCGCATCCACCGGCAAACCGTCGTAATGGCGGACGGAACGGAGGCGGGAGACCAGGTCCGCGGGCCCGCCGGGGTTTGCGGCCAGTTCGAGGCGGATGAGATCCAACATTTGCGCATCGCGGTTCTGCTCCACGACATACACCCGGCGATGGCGGGCGACGAAGTCGCGCAACTGTTGATTGAACGGGAAGGCGCGCAACCGGAGGTAGGCGGCGTGCAGGCCGGATTGGCGGGCGAGCTGATCCAACGACTCCAGGGTGGCAAAGTGGCTGGAGCCGAAGGCGATGACGCCGACTTCGCCGGCGCCATCGCGCTCCAGCACGGGTGCCGGGACGCGGGCGCGCGCGGTATCGAATTTGCGCCCCAGCCGGTCCATGTTGGCGACGTATTCCTGGGGTTTTTCGCTGTAGAGGGCGCGATCATTATGGCCGCTGCCGCGGGTGAAATAGGGCGCCGCGGGGTGGTCGGTTCCGGGCAGCGTGCGGTACGGAATGCCATCGCCATCCACGTCGCGGTAACGGGCAAACTCGCCGATGCGCTCCAAGCCGGCGGCGTCCAGCACCTTGCCGCGGCGCAGGGGCCCGTTCGGATAGGGAAGAGGGTCGGCGATCCAATGGTTCATCGCCAGGTCCAGGTCACTTAGGACGAAGACGGGAGTTTGGAACTCCTCCGCCAAGTCGAAGGCGGCGAGCGCGAGGGTGTAGCATTCACCCGCGGTTCCCGGCAGCAGCACGATATGGCGGGCGTCGCCGTGGCCGAGGGTGGCGGCGAAGGCGACATCACCCTGGGCGGTGCGGGTGGGCATGCCGGTGGACGGGCCAACCCGTTGCACGTCGAAAAAGACACCGGGGATTTCCGCGTAGTACCCAAGGCCAATGAACTCCGACATCAAACTGATGCCCGGGCCGGAGGTGCTGGTCATGGAGCGCGCGCCCATCCATCCCGCTCCCAGGACGATGCCGGCGGAGGCCAACTCATCCTCGGCTTGCACAACGGCGTAGGTGGCTTGGCCGGTCGCGGGGTCCAAGCGGTAGGCGCGGAGGTAGGAAATCAGGTATTCACAAAGCGAACTGGAAGGCGTGATGGGATACCAGCCGACGACGGTGACGCCGGCGAACAGGCAGCCCAGCGCCGCCGCGGCATTGCCTTCGATGATGATCTTGCCGGCATTTTCCTGCATCGGCTCCAGCCAGCAGCGGTCCCGCTTGGGCAGATGCTGGCTGGCGTATTCGTAGCCGGCCTGAACGGCCGCCCAGTTGAGATCGGCGGCTTTCGGCTTTTTTCGGAAGTGACGCCGCAGGGCATTTTCCAACTGCGCGAGGTCCAAGTGCAGCAGATGAGCCAGCACGCCGTCATAAATCATGTTGCGGACCAGCTTGCGCAACTTGGCTTCCGGGCAGACGGCGGCGACCAGGCGATCAAAAGGAACCGCGTAGAAAACCAGGTCGGAGCGGAGCGCGTCGAGGCGGAGCGGTTCGTCATATAAGACGGCAGCGCCCGGCTCAAGAGCGGCGACATCGTCGCGCGCGGTCTCCGCGTTCAGGGCGACGAGGAAGTCCACCTCCTTTTTCCGGCCAACGTAGTGATTCTTGTTGGCGCGGATGGTGTACCAGGTGGGCAGACCGGCGATGTTGGAAGGGAATAGGTTCTTACCGGAGACGGGAATACCCATCTGAAAGATGGTGCGGAGCAGGACGAGGTTGGAGGACTGACTGCCGGAACCATTCACAGTCGCGACTTGCAGACTGAAGTCATTGACCAAGCGGTCCTTGGGGGCAGGGGCGCCGCGGCGCACATCGAGGTCGGCGGTAGCCATAGAACCTTCAATTATAGCGGCTACCGCGGCCGGGGTTGGCGCGATGACGCGACTCGGGATTCAAACTTCGCATGGAAAGAATCGAAAAAATCGTCGGTTTCCTCGTCGGACCTTGGGCTTAGGGTCCGGCGTTGGTCACCCAACTTGGGGCCGAGCAGGCGCATCTGGTGGCAGTGGCCGGGCCGACCCGGCCGCCGAACGGGAACCCCGCGGGGGAGGAAGAGGCGGCGTGTTAGAAGCGCTGATGCTGTGGAACGAGCCCAACAACCTATCGCACTGGAACTTCCATTTGGACCCAGGCTGGCGGCGCTATGCCGCCATGGTGCGGCAGGCGGCGGCGGCGGTACGGCGGCAGGCGCCAGAGCTGACCATTGTGGCCGGCGGCATTTCGCCGATTGACGCCGAGTTCGTCCGTTTGCTGGACGCGGAAGGCGTGTTGGCCGCGGTGGACGTGATCGGCATTCATGGTTTTCCGCTGGATTGGAACCACTGGCGCATTCACGAATGGCCGCGGAAAGTGGACGAGGTGGCGGCGGAAACGGAGAAAGCCATCTGGGCCACCGAGGTTGGCGCCTCCAGCTTCGGCGCCGATGAAGTCCAGATTTTTGGGCTGGAAACCACGGCACGGCTGCTGCTCCGCCGGAAGAGACAACCGGAGC
>DAHUYO010000044.1 GCA_027315185.1 Acidobacteriota bacterium | reverse complement strand
TGGAGTAGCCGGAGGGCGGGTTGGCGTTCCAGGATTCCAGCGGCATGCCGCCGAGGCCGATGTCCAGCCGCACCCAGCTTGAGGTGCTCGCGTCCCAAACCCCCCGCAATGCGCCGCCCAAGCCGTAGAAATAATCGAACGTGCCCGCCGGCGTCGCCGCTTGCACCCGCTCGCCGCCGGCATCGTAGGAGTATGCTGAGGCCTGGCCGGGGTTGTAGGCGGTCATCTCGCCCAGGGCGTTCCAGGAGTAGCCCGCAGAGCCGTCGCTGGTGAGCCGGCCATCGCTGTCGTAGGCGAAGCCGGATGTGGTGATGCGGTTGGTGGAACCGCTGATGCCGACGTTCCAGTTCTCCGGGCCGGTGGCCTGGTAGAGGTTGCCCCAGCGGTCGTAATAGTAGTCGGCATTGGCGCCCGGGGTGTTGGGGACGGTCATTTGCGAGAGCCGACCTAGGTAGTCGTGCGCATACTGGCGCTTGTAGGCGCTGTTCATTTTGTCGCTGTCCGCCATCACGAGACCGTCGCTGTCGTAAGCATACCCGCGGTCGAACTGTTTCGTCCCGGCGACCGACGCCTGGATGTCGGTTGTCTCCAAGTCGTCGTTGAAGGTGTTCGCAACAAAGGTCGGCCCCACGTCCGCGGAGGCCAGCGCCCCAAAGGGCGAGTACACCGCTGAGTTCAAGACCATCTCTCCACTGTTCCAGCCGCCGGGCGCCTGGATTGCGGTGATACGCCCGGGCGAATCGGCGGTGTAGGTGAACGTGTCGCCGACGGGGTTCGTGTAGGAGCTGATCTGGCCGTTGTAGAAATAGGCGTAGCTCTGCTCCGCCCAGGCGCTGCCGGGAGCCTCTTCCCAGACGTTGATGGCGCGACCCGCGGCGTCGTAGCTGTAGAGCGTTTCGGTGCTGTTGGCGCTCATGGCGCATACCAGCCGCCCTGCGGCATTGGTGATCGTAGCGCCACTGGGCACCGTGCAGCCTGAGCTGGTGTCGTAGATGAAGCTGAGCGCTGGGGTGCTGTCGCTGAAGGTCTCTGTGGTCAGCCGGCCGAGGGAGTCGTAGCCGAGCGAAGTGATCACCCCGTTGGCATCTTGATAGGTCGCCATTTCCCCGTCGGAGTTGTAGCTCATCGCCGCCGACCATGTGGTTCCCCCGAAGCCGTTTGCCGGGCCTGAGATGTCCGCGGCCGCCTCGGGATAGAGGGAATAAAGCACATTTCCTTGGCCGTCGTAGGCGAGCGCGCGCTCCTGCCCGCCTTGGCTGACCGTCGCCAGTTGGTCTTGCGGCGTGTAGGTGTAGCAGGTCGCCAGTTCGCCCGAGGTCATGCTCCCGGTGGACGGATTCGGCTCGTCGGCTTCAACGACGTTGCCATCCGCGTCCAGCCATTCCTCGGCGGGCCGCCCCTGCGCGCTCACCGTCATCGCCGGGTATGCAGTGTCGCCGCAAGCGGAGGCGGTCAAGCCTCCGGCTCCCGACACATTCGATCCGTAGCTGATGGTGCTGGTGGTTTGGTCGGGGTTGGTCACCTTGATGACCCGGCCGAGGGCGTCGTAGGTGTAGCCGGTCACGCCGTAGGTGGGGTCCTTCGTTAGAACGTACGGATTCGTGACCGATGCAACCTCGCCCAGGGAGTTGTATGTGGTCAGCGTCTTGCTGAGACCGGCGGGATCGTTGGCTAGATCGTGCTCAATCAGGCGGCCTGCCCAGTCGTAGATGTCCCGCTCGTGCCGCCAGCCGGTGTCGGATTGGGGGAGTGAATTGGAAGTGGTGCTGATATACCGATCCACCGTGTTCGAAGTGTCGGTGTAAACGGTCACGGCCTCCTGCCCCGCTGGGGCGTCAATCTGGGTCAGCCGGGCGAACGGGTCGTCGTAGTGGAAGGTGGTGGTCTGGCCGTCCGTGTTGGTCGCGGTGGCCGGGGCGGCGATGTAACAGTTCCAGGTGGCGCTGGTCGAGAGGCCGTTGGGCAGGCTAGTTTGCGTGGGAAAGGCGCCGTTGCACGACGCCGTTCCGTAGCTGTAGGTGGTCTTGTTGCCCATCGGATCGGTGCTGCTGGCCACGGTGCCGTTCGCGTTCAGGGAGTAGTTCGTTGTGTCGTAGGTCGAGCCTGAGACCCATTGGGCGAGGCTCGTGAGGTTGCCCGCGGAATTGTAGCCGTAGTTCGTCTCCGCTTGCAGGTTTCCGCCCCCGTCCTCGATCTTGACGCTTGCGGGCCAGTTGTCCGTACCATAGGTGACGATCTCCTTCCGAAACACGGCACCTGGGGAGGTTCCGTCCGCATAGCTATCTGTTTCGAGCGGTTGGTCGAAGGAGTTGAAGGTGGTCGTCGTCTCCGACTCGATTCCGTCGTCCCGCGTGATGATGACCGTGCGCTCGGTGATGGGAAGGGTGATCGAAGTTGCGTTGCAGGGCGCCGCGGCCCCGTTGTAGCAGGTGGTGACCGTTTCCAGCAGGTTGCTGGCGGACACGGAGCCTTTGTAAATTTGCCGCTCGGTTTCGTACTGCCCCTGGAATTGATAATACGTTTGGTTGCCGGCGGGATCGGTGACGAGAGTCGTCCAAGCCGAGCCGCTCTCCGTGTGGGTGTAGGTCCAGGTGCCGTCCGGCGTAGTGCGTGTCAGCGTCGCCGGGATGCCGTCGGAGCAGGTGATGCCGTTCGACCCGCCGGAGTATTGGTAGCTAATCACGCCCCCGCTGGGGAGGGTGATGGACGCAATGCGGCCCGTCACGTCTCCCGCGTATCCGGGGGTGGGCTCGTAGTTGATCGTGTAGCCGGTCCCGTCCGGAAGCTGAATTTCGTGCAACAGGTATTCGGCGGTCGGCCCTGCCTCTTGCACTCCGCTGCAGCCGAAATTCGTTCGCACGGTGTATTGGCTGGGTACGAGCGTCACCGTCTGGGCGCTGCCGCTCGCGTCGGTGTAGGTGTAGGTGGCGTTGCTGGCGCCCTGCGGGGGAGCCCCATAAGTGAGCGCGGTCTGGCCGAGCGTGTCCGCCCAGCAGCACGAGATTCTGTTTCCGTTGGGATCGGTGATGGTTTCGGCCTGCAGATCATAGCTGCGGTCGTGGAGGTCGGTCGCTGACACGCCCTCGGGGACGGCGTTCACGGTGACGTCCCAACCCGAGCCGTCACTCGCGTAGCCGCTCGCGGTGTAGGGGTAGGTTCCTTTTTGGGAGCATGCGCTGTAATCGACGACCGTCCCGGCGTTGATCGAGTGCGGGGTCCCGAGGGGATCGACGTAGACCCAATTGCTGTATTCCAGGGCCCACACGCAAGTTCCGTAGGTGATGCAGCGGCTGCTCTCCCCTGGGCACAACACCTGTACAGTACGCTGCGCCTGTGCCGAGCCAACCATCTCGCCGTCGGGTATCTCCTGGGACCAGCCCCCCCCTGTCCAGATGGCGCCATACTGGCTCTGGGGACTATAGACCAGGGTGTTGTAAACCAGGCTGAAGCGGAAGGGCATTCCAACGCCGCCCTTGGAAACCACGGGCACCGGGACCGTGACGCTCAACGTGGCGAGGTCCAGGTAGCCTTCGGGCACGGGTGCAATCGAATTGAACGGCGGAAGGCCTGGCGTCGCCTGGGCCCCGGCCTGCGAGCCGGGCGCGAGGACAAGAGAAAGAAAGGCCACAAAAGGCACAACGACGGCTGTTATTTTCCTCACGGCAACCTCCGATGCGGAGGACGTTAGTTCAAACCCGAACCCAGCACAAGTAGCAAACAAGTTACCTGGCCTTGGGGTCAGCTCGCCCGTCACGTCGCGGCCCTTACAGGGCTGGCCACGGAGCGTTGGCGGCCCTAGATAGTCCCGGGCGCCCTCGGGCCGTTCAACCAAGCGGCCCGAAGGCCGCTAACGCGACGCATCCCAGCCCGGCAACCAGCCCCCAGTTGCGGCGTGCGGCGGGGGAGCAAAGGAGCAGTAGAGCCGTGACGGCGGCGATGCCGCCGAGCAGCCAGACAGCCCAGTCGTCGTCTTGCGGACGCGCGACTGCGGCTTGCGACTCCGCCGGCGCGGGCGGCCCGCCCGCGCCACGCGCGGAGCGGATGAGCGCGGCGAGAACGGCGCAGGCCGCCAAGGCGGCCACGTTTGCCGACGCACCGGTATCCGGGCTGGCCTGGGGTGCGGTGATGACCGGCTGCGGATCAGCCGGCGGCCGCCAGCGGTGAAGGGCAAGCACGCTGGCGGGACCGGGTGCTTCCGCAGCCCCCACGGCGGTCTCGGGAGCGGCGGCCGGGCGCCAGCGACGATAGGCTAGCTCACGGGCTGCTTGGGCGCAGGCGGTCGTTGGGGAAGGTGTTTGGTTCATGCGGTTCTCCTATGCAGTACGGGAATGGTTGCCCGCCGCCCTACGACGCGGTTCGGCGGGGACCGCCGATTCACGCAAGATGCGCTCAATCTCCGCTTGCGGGATGCGCACCGAGCGGCCCAGTTTCAGGTAGCCGATGCGGCGTTGCGCAATCCAAGCGCGGACGGTGTGGCGGCTGATGCCCAAGGCCCGAGCGGTCTCGGGGACAGTTTTGGGTGCGGTTTTCTCGAAATTCATGGAGCCGGGCTCCGTTGTAGAATATATCGAATTAAACTATACTACTGACATAGCGGCACGGAGCGGCTGAAACATGCCAGAAAATAATCAAAAATCCGATGCGCATCGCAATTCCAGTCCGCACTATCTACCGGGAGGAACGGCATGGGCGAAGGCGGTTCCGGTGGGCGATTGGAAGGAGAATGCGCATTCGGTGCGCATCGCCAAGGGCAATCTCTACGACGTGCATTTGGAATACGCGCGGGCAAGAAAAGCCGGCAGCCCACTGCTAGCGCCGCACGGGGCGCTGCGCAGCCTGCGCTTCGGCGAGCAGGCCGACCTGGCCCGGTTCCTGCGCGACTTCGGGCCGCTCGAATGGAAATGGGCAGGCGGCTGGGGCGGGCCCGGGTGGCACGAATATGCCATGGAACACCGGGACGAGGAGCCGGAGGCCGAGGTCGAGGTCGCCGACTTTTGGCAAAAGCAACTGCACTTCGCCCTGATCTCACAGCTTTGGGAAGCCTGGGCAGACCCCGCTCTGTTGCCCGACGCCTTCGTGAACCTGGCGCTGGAGCGGCAGCGGCTCTCGCCCGAAACCTGGGGCAGGCTGGTTCCTTTTCTGCGCATCCTTGCGCATCTCGATCAGCTGCCGCCCTACCGGGCGGCGATGTGGGAACGGCCCGATCCCCGCGCGGCGGAAAAGGGCCTGGAGTTTGAGGAATTCGTCGCCGGGATGCGCAAGCAAACTCCCGGCTGGCTGCGCCATTGGGCCTCGATGTTGATCCGCTACGAACTCAATGCGGAGTCGGCGCGGCGGCCTCCGGCCTGGCATCGGAAGGGAGATGACAAGACACGGGTGTGGTTCGAGCTGAAACTGGAGCTGAACACGCTGCTGGAAGGCGTTTGGGAGCTGCTGGCGTGGGAGTTCGCCCGGCCGCTTCCCTGGCGCGCCTGCCCGCATTGCGGCAAACTGTTTTATCCGCCTCGCAAGGACCGGTTTTACTGCACGCCCGAGCAGCAAGCGCTGGCCTCCAAGCGCAACTGGGCGCGCAAAGCCAGGAGCGCCGCGAAAGGCACAGCGCTTGGCGCGAAACTGGGCGCGCGGCTGAGGTAATGGCGTGACTCTCTACAAGCGCGGCAAAACGTGGTGGGTCGACTTCTCTGCGCATGGCGAGCGCTTCCGGCTGTCGGTCGGCACGGGCGATTGGCGGCAGGCGGAAAGCCATGCCAAGGAATTGGTCGCCGACGCGCTCGCGGGGCGCATGACCCGGGCGGCGCTCGACACCGGCAAACAAGCCTTTGCCGACACTGCCGACGCTTATCTTGAAGCCCGTCGGCTGGACCTGGCCGAATCGAGCCATAAAAAAGAACGCCAGCTATTAACGCTCCCAAAACGATTTTTCGCCAAGGCGGCGCTGGCTTCGATCACGGCGGATTCCCTCAACGCCTACCGAAAATGGCGCGCCAAAAATGGCGCGGGGCCGGTCATTATCAACATGGAAATGGGCGTGCTGCGCCGCATCCTGAAACGCGCGAAGCGCTGGCATCTGGTCGGGGGCGAGCTGCGGCCCCTAAGGGAACGCCACGCGCTGCGGCAGGCGTTGACGCCGGAGCAAAAAGCTCGGCTCTTGGAAGTCTCGCGCCAGCAGCCGGAGTGGGACGTGGCCCGCTGCGCCATGACGCTGGCGCTCAATACCACCATGCGGGGCTGCGAGCTGCGCGGCCTGCGCTGGGGCGACGTGGACCTGACCGGCGAGCTGGTGACGGTGCGCAGGAGCAAGACCGAGGCGGGCGAGCGCGTGATCCCACTGACGCCTGACGCCATCGCGGCGCTTATGGAGATGCGGGAACGGGCGGCGCTGCTTGGTGACGTGCTCGCCAGTCATTTCGTGTTTCCGGCCTGCGAGCATGGGCGGATTGATCCCGCCCAGCCGCAGAGAAGCTGGCGGACCGCCTGGCGCAAGCTGACGCGGGCCGCCGGGCTCCCCCAGCTGCGCTTTCATGACCTGCGCCACCAGGCGATTACGGAACTAGCCGAGTCGCAGGCGAATGAGGAAATCATCCGCTCGATTGCCGGGCACGTCTCGCCTCGGATGCTGCACCACTACAGCCACATCCGTTTGGAGGCGAAACGGAGAGCACTAGAAGTCCTGTCGCAACCCTGCGGGAGCATCCGCCCCGATCTAGGTTACGTCACAAATCACGGCACAATCGGGCCGGTTCCCCTGCCGCTGCAATCACAAGCTATTGGAAATGATGGTAGGCACGAGCGGACTCGAACCGCTGACCTCTACCGTGTCAAGGTAGCGCGCGGAGGCGCTGGGCGGCGGGGCGGGCGGCTCGCGGTTGCGGGGCGAGGCAGGCGCGGCGGGGGAGGAGGCGGCAGGCGAGTAGGATGGCGAGGGCGGCGAAGCCGTCGCGCGGCCGAATCTTCTTGCCCTCGGCGATGCCGCGGGGGAAATAGCGGATGGGGACCTCGTGGATGGCGTAGCCGAGGCGGCGGAGCTTGGCGGTGACCTCCGGGCAAAAGCCGAAGCGGTTGGCGCGAAGATCGAGGCGGCGCAGGACCGGGGCGCGGAAGGCTTTGTAGGCGGTGGCCTCATCGCTCAGGCGGGCGGCGTAGAGGCAGTTGGCGGCGGCGGTCAGGATGCGGTTGGCGAGGCGGTTGGCGCGGGCCATGCCGGCGGGAGGGCCAGCGAGGAAGCGGGAGCCGTAGACGACATCGGCGCGGCCGGCGAGGATGGGAGCGACGAGGGCGGGGTAGTCGGCGGGATCGTATTCCAGATCGCCGTCCTGGACCACGATGACCGCGCCGGTGGCGAGCGCCAGGCCGGCGCGGAGGGCGGCGCCCTTACCGCGGTTGCGGGGCGCGGCGTGGGCGACGACGGCGCCGCCGGGGCCAACGGGGGCCGCGGCGGCGGCCAGCAAGGCGGCGGTGCCGTCGGTCGAGCCGTCATCCACGACGATGATTTCGCGCTCGCAGCCGGGGGGCAGCGGGGCGCGCCGCACGCGGTCCAGCACCTGAGGCAGGGTGCGGAACTCGTTATAGACCGGGATGAGGATGGAGATCTTCATAGCGCGGGGCCGGCGCCGGCGGGCGGCGCGCCAACTGGCGGAGTACCGGCGAGCGGCCAGGACGGCATTTCCGCTTTGCGCAGGACGGCGAAGAGGGACAGGCCGAAGGGAAGCAGCGGAGCGGCGCGGCGGTCGAGGCGCTCCAGCGCCGGCGCCAGGCGGTCGAAGACGGCGATTTGGAAGGGCGATTGCCGGCCGCGGCCCAGGCGGGCATTGCACCACCAGGCGAGCCAGCCGAGGCGGTTGACGTATTCCCGGCGCTCGACGGCCAAGCCGGCGGCGTCGGCCAAGGCGGCGAGCGCGGCGGGACGATAGCGGCGGTAGTGGCCCAGGTTGCGGTCGGTGGGTCCGTATAGGGACGGGAAGGCGGGGACCAGCAGAATGACGCAGCCGCCGGGACGGACCAGCCAGGCCATCTCGGCCAGGGCGCGGGCGTCGTCGGCGATATGCTCCAGGACGTTGAGGGCCACGCAACTGTCGAATGGCGGGTCTGCGGGCGCGGCCAACGCCGCGGCGAGTTGGCCGCAGCCGGCGGCGGCGCACACCGTGCGGGCCGGGGCGGCGGCGAGGCGGAGTTCGAGCTGGCGGAGGCAGGCGGGGTCGGGATCCACGGCGGTGACGTCGCGGCCGGCGAGGAAGCAGGTGAAATTGCCGATGCCGCAGCCGATTTCCACGACGCGGCGGCCGAGGTAGGGCGCGGCGAGGCGATATTGCCAGGCGAAATAATGCCGCGCGCGGCGCATGCGGGACTGGTCGGCGAGGTTGTAAGCCGCGGCGGCGGCGGAAGCGGCGCTCACGGCTTTAGTATGCGCCGGGCGGGAGGGGCGGCTTGGGACCGGAGGACGAGGCCCCGCCGTTGCCGGGACGCCCCCGCGGTGCAGGTGCGGACGAGGGACGGGCGAGACAGGGATGGTCGGGGGACGGGGCGGCACGGCAGGGGCCGCGAGAACTGACAGCCGGGACGGCTATCCCACTATCTTCGTTGCGGCGGGGTGCCCGCCTCGTGCGCCGACGGGCGGGGCTGCTTGGCCCACGGGAGGCCGAAGAAGAGGGCGGCGAGGAGCATGACGGCGGGATCCACGGGCAGGCGATAGCGGGGCACGGCGAGGGTCAGGTAATAGGCCCAGGGAATGACCAACGGGACGATGGCGATGGGGAAGGCGCAAGGATGGCGGCGGAGAAAAAGACGGACGATGCCGCCCAGCGCGGCGAGGCCGGAAAGGAGATCGAAGAGCAGCACGTAGCGATCCCAGTTGGAACGGAAACGGGCCAGGCTGGCGAGCGGCCAGGGAGAGCCGCCGGACCAGAAGGTGAGGAAGCGGCGCCAGGCCAAATGGGCCTCGCGCGCCGGATGCGCGGCCATGTACGCCAGGGCCAAGTGCAGCTTGCGGCGCATGTAGGCGACCTCGCCTTGGCGCAGGAAGAGGGCGCGCTGGCGGGCGTCGTCAATGGGATGGCCCTGGCCATGCCAGACGACGGTGGCGCGGGGATTGTTGCCCAGCCACAGCGCCAGGCCCAGATCGGAGCGGATGGGCAGCCAGGCGTGCATCACCGAGCGGTTGCGGACGGTCCAGGGAAGGACAACCAGCGCGGCGACAAGCAACGCCAGCGCGGGAGCGTGCCAGCGTTGCCCGAGGCGGGCTCCTGCCCAGCCGCGGGCAGTGGGTCCGGCTTGGCCTCGCCCGGACGCCTCATTCCGCCGCGGCGGGAAGGACCGGCGATGCCGGCGCCACCACCACCAGCCGAGCCACAGCGGCAGCAGCGGGGAGAGCGTGGGATTGGTGAGGAGAATGACACCCCACAACAGTCCGTAGGCGGCCCAGGGCCATAGCCGCAGAGCCGGCGCATCCGGCGCGTCGTCCAGGGCCACGATGGCCCAGAGCGCGGTGATGGCCAGCAAGGCCGACAAGCAGCCGCCCCACATGCTTTCGTAGGTCAGCAGGATGGCGTTGGGGTACAGCGCCCAAAGCCACGCGGCCACGGCGGCGACGCGGACGCCGCCGAGACGCCGGCCCAGGGCGTAGAGCGGCCAGCAGGCCAGGGTGACGAAGGCGATGTTGAGGGCGACGGCGGCGACGAAAGCGGCGAAGGCGTAGACGCCGAACAGATGGAAGAGGGCGGCGAGCAGGCCGGGATAGATTGGGGCGACCCAGGCGGTGGGCCCGCTGGGCACGCGCAAGGGCGAGGCGAAGCCCTGGCCGGTGGCGAGGGAATAGGCGATGTTGCCGGGCTCGAAGAGAAAGGGCAGAACGCCGAGGGCGTGGTGGGAAAAATGGCGGGCGTAATTCCAGGCGGCGAAGATGCGGATGAGGGCGGCGGCGGTGAGAATGACGGGCAGCGCGGTGAGATGGCGGGCCCAGGCCCGCGGCGTTCGGGCGGCGCGGGACGGCGGCGTGGCGGCGGTTTGGCGCGAGGGGTGGGGCGTAGAGGCTCCGGCGGCGGGGCGGCGGCGGGCGCGAGGCCGCTGCCGGCGCGCCCGGCGCCAAATTCCATTATTGGCCGTGCAGGGCGGGGCGAATGCTTCCGGAGGGCGGCGGGCGCGGGCGAGGCCGCGGCGCGCAGGCTGCGCGATAGGTCCTCTATGCACCGGGCTCGGCCGCGCGCAGCGCGACCGCACGCAAGCCGGAGGCATACCCCACATCCCCAAACAGCGTGGCCGGTGCGTGGGGTAGGGCTCCCGCCCTACGTACCGTCGCGCTCCTGGGCGGCGGAAACCGGCAGCCGGGACGGCTAGCCCACTGTCTTCGTTGCGGCGGACCGATTGGCTCGCGCGCGGCGGCGGGGGCGGGCAAGGCCGCCCACGCCCCAGGATGCGGCTGCGCGACCTTGGGGCGGAAAACCGGGCGGCGGGTTTATTGGGCGGTGCGGCGGGGGCGGCGGTTGGCGGCGAGGATCTTTTTGCGAGCGCGCAGGCTCTGCGGCGTGACCTCCAGGCATTCATCGGCGGCGATGAACTCCAGGCCCTGCTCCAGCGTAAGCGGCTGCGGCGGGGCGAGTCGGATGGCGATGTCGGCGGTCGAGCTGCGCATGTTGGTCAGCTTCTTTTCCTTGACCGGATTGACGTCCATGTCCTGATCCCGCGGGCTTTCGCCGATGATCATGCCTTCGTAGACTTCGGCGCCGGGGCCGACGAAGAGGCGGCCGCGGGCTTGCAGGTTGTTGAGCGCGTAGGCGGTGGTCAGGCCGGCGCGGTCGGCGACCAGGGCGCCGGTGGGACGGAGGGGGATGTCGCCGCGCCAGTCGCCGTAGCCGTCGAAGAGGGTGTGCAGTATGACGGTGCCGCGGGTATCGGTCAGCAGCTCGCCGCGCAGGCCGATCAAACCGCGGCTGGGCACGGAGAACTCCATGCGGGCGCGGCCCGAACCGCGGCCGGAGGCCGCTTGATGCATTTTGCGCAGCTCGCCCTTGCGCATGCCGAGCTTTTCCATGACCACGCCGACGTACTCCTCGGGCACGTCCACGGTCAGCAACTCGATCGGCTCCAGGCGGCGGCCGTCCTCGCCGCGCTTCTCGATGATCTCCGGCTTGCCGACGGTCAGCTCATGGCCCTCGCGGCGCATGGTTTCGATCAAGATGGCGAGCTGCAGCTCGCCGCGGCCCATGACCTGGAAGGTGTCCGGCGAGGCGGTGTCGGCGACGCGCAGGGAGACGTTGGTGAGCAGTTCCTTGTCCAGGCGCTGGCGCAGATTGCGGCTGGTGACGTACTGCCCTTCCCGGCCGGCGAGGGGCGAGGTGTTGACGCCGAACTGCATGGCGATGGTCGGCTCATCCACCGGCAGCTTGCGCACCGGAATCGGGTTTTCAGGAGCGCCGATGGTTTCGCCGATGGCGATGCCCTCCACGCCGGCGACGGCGACGATGTCGCCGAGTTCCGCCACCGGGGCTTCGGTGCGCTGGAGGCCTTGGAAAGTGAACAGCTTGGTGATCTTGACCGGCTGCACCGAGCCGTCCAGCTTGGCGATGGCGGCGGGCTCGCCGGCGCGCAAGGCGCCGTTGAAGACGCGGCCGATGGCCAGGCGGCCGAGATAGTCGCTGTAATCCAGGTTGGCGACCAGGATTTGCAGCGGCGCGGCGGCGTCGCCGCCAGGCGGGGGCGTGGCGGAAAGGATCGCGTCGAAGAGCGGGCGGAGATTCTCGCCGGGCACGGCGGGATCGGCGCTGGCGGCGCCCAGCTTGGCGTTGGTGTACAGCACCGGGAAGTCCAGCTGGGCTTCGGTGGCGTCGAGATCAATGAACAGATCGTAGATCTCGTTCAGCACCTCGCGCGGGCGGGCGTCGGCGCGGTCAATCTTATTGATGACGGCAATCGGCGGCAGGCCCGCTTCCAGCGCCTTGGCCAGCACGTAGCGGGTCTGGGGCAGGGGGCCTTCGCTGGCGTCCACCAGCAGCATGACGCCGTCCACCATGGTGAGGGCGCGCTCGACCTCGCCGCCGAAGTCGCTGTGGCCGGGGGTGTCCACGATGTTGATTTTGACGTCGTGGTAGAAGACGGCGGTGTTCTTGGCCAGGATGGTGATGCCGCGCTCGCGCTCCAGGGCGTTGGAGTCCATGACGCGGTCCACGACCTCCTGGTTGGCGCGGAACACGCCGCTTTGCCGCAGCATGGCGTCCACGAGGGTGGTCTTGCCATGGTCCACGTGGGCGACGATGGCGATATTGCGAATGTTGGGCGAGGACAAAGCGGTTCAGTGTTTGCGGGGCGATAAAAGAGAAAGCGGGGAGAGATTAGTATAGCGGGCCGGGATGGCCGGCCGCGGGCGGCGCCCAGCGGCGCCGCGCCCACCTTGGCTGGCGCGGGCCTGGAAATGGCCACGAGGATCGCCTGCTCCGTCCCCGCTGAGCCGCGCGGCAGGCGGGCCGGGAGGCGGTTCCACCGCCCTAGGCGGGTCGCTTATAATGGAGCATTGCCATGAAGCCGGATATTCATCCCGTATACCGCGAAGCCAAGGTTATCTGCGCCTGCGGCCACAGCTTTACCACGCGCACCACGCATAAGGGCGACATTCACGTGGAAATCTGCGCCGAATGCCATCCCTTCTTCACCGGCAAGCAGAAGCTGGTGGATACGGCGGGACGGGTGGAGCGGTTCCAGCGGAAGTTCGGCGACCGGCGGACCAGCTAGGCGGCCTCAGCCGCGGCGCGGCGGGCGAGGCCCGTCGTCATGGCCTGTTACAAAACATTCCTGGGCGGTTTTGCGCCGGCAGCCGGAGACGGCTGCGCCACGGTCTCCGTCGCGGTAGCATGTCGCTCCCGCGCTAGGCGGGAGGCCCGGGCCGCCGCCGGGCGGATGCGGGCGAGGCTGCCCGCGTCCCCAGGGTTGCGGCCGCGCGGAGCGCGAACGCACGCAAGCCGGAGCAATTCCCCACGATGCGGGGTGGCGGGGAACGACCGCCGGAGAGACGGCTATTCTACGTTCGCCACGCCGGGCGGGCTCCCGGTTGGCAGCGTACGGCAGGGCGGCCGTGAGTGAGTTCGCGGCGGCGGCTATTCCCCGAGGGCGGCGCGGAGGGCGGCGGCGATGGCGGCGCTGTGGCGCTCGACGTCGGCGGCGCTGGCGGCCTCGACCATGACCCGGGCCAGCTTCTCGGTGCCGGAGTAGCGCACCAAGACGCGGCCTTCGCTCCCGAAATGGCCCTCGGCGGCGGCGATGGCGGATTGCACGGCGGGGATTTCGGCCAGAGGCCTTTTCTCCCGCACGCGCACATTCACCAATTTCTGCGGGAACGGCTGGAAGGGCGCGGCGAGATCGGCCAGCGAGGCCTTCTCCCGGGCCATCACCTCGAAGATGCGCAGGGCGGTGAGTAGGCCGTCGCCGGTGGTGGCGTCGTGGCGGAAGATGACGTGGCCGGAGGGTTCGCCGCCCAGCACCGCGCCGCTGGCGAGCATGGATTCCAGGACGTACTTGTCGCCGACCGGGGCGCGGTCCAAAGCGATGCCCAGGGGCCGCAGCGCCAGCTCCAGCCCCAGGTTGGACATGACCGTCCCGACCACGCGCGGCGGCAGGAGGCGGGAATGGGCCTGAAGAAAGCGGGCGGCGATGAAGAGCACGCGGTCGCCGTCCACTACCCGGCCGGCGGCGTCGGCCAGCATGACGCGGTCGGCGTCGCCATCCAGGGCGATGCCCGCATCCACGCCCAGCTGCGGCACGCGGGCGGCCATGACCTCGGGATACAGAGCGCCGCAGTGGTCGTTGATGTTGCGTCCGTTGGGCTGGTCGGACATCATCACCGGCGCGACGCCGAGGCGGCGCAGCACCTCGGCGGCGACGCTGGTGGCGGCGCCATGGCCGCAGTCCACCAGCACGCGCAAGCCGGCCAGCGGGGTTGGGCCGCCGCCGTTTTGCAAACGGCCGGCCAGAAACTCCACATAGCGGTCATGCAGGCCCGCGGTAGCGGCGAGCGGCAGGCGGCGCGGGGTGACGCCGGCGGCCAAATAGCGGTCCAGGCGGGCCTCGATCTCGTCCTCCTCGGCGTCGGGCAGCTTGTAGCCGGAATGGCCGAAGACCTTGATGCCGTTGTCGCGGTAAGGATTGTGCGAGGCGGAGATCATGACCCCGGCGGCGAAGTCGCCGGTGCGGGTCAGATAGGCGATGGCCGGGGTGGTGATGACGCCGGCGGAGACGGCGCGGATGCCGCGATCGGCGGCGCCGGCGGCGAGCGTTTCGGCGATCCAGGGGCTGCTCTCGCGGGTATCCTGGCCGAGGACGATGGCGCCGCCGCCACGGGACGCCAGGTCCTCGCCCAGCGCCAAGCCCACGGCGTACACCGTGACCGGATCAAGCGGCGGTTCGCCGGCGACGCCGCGAATGCCGTCGGTGCCGAAATAAGCCTTGGAAGACACGAACTTTAATTGTACGGGAAGGCTGTGGGTCTTAGGCCGCGCAACGGGCCGAGCAAGGCCCGCGCAACGCCCGCGCAAGGCCCGCGCGCCGTTGCGGCGGGCTGGGCCGGGCGCCGCGGGGAGCAGCGAATGGATAGCCGGGCGGCTATCCCACGGTCTCCGGCGGGGCGCACACGTAGGCGTGGGCGCGGCGCTAAAGCCCGGCGCCAAACAGGCGAAAACCGATTCCAGGAGGCGGAAAGCCGCGGGTTATTCGTAAGCGAGGGCGGCGATGGGGTCCTCCCCGGCGGCGTGAGCCGCGGGATACAGGGCGCCGATGATGGCGCCGACGATGGCGATCAGCGCGGCCCAGCCAATCCAAGCGGGCTGGAGGAGGATGGGCAGGGTGGGATTGGCGGCGACCAGCGAGGCGCGGGTAATGGCGGCGGCCGCGATGCCCAAAACGATGCCGATCACGGCCAGGGCGCCGGTTTCCTGCAAGATGGCGCTGATGATGTAGCGGCGGGAAGCGCCCAGCGATTTCAAAATGCCGATCTCGCGGGTGCGCTCCAGGATGGTGGTGTACATGCTGAGGAAGATGACCAAGAAGCCGATGATGGCGCCGATGGAGATGACCACCGCGCGGAAGATACCCAGGAAGGGGATTTTGTTGGCGGTGAACAGCGTGAGGTACTTCTCCATGGCCTGCACGTCATAGCCGGGCAGGAGGTGGCGCAGCCGCGCCACCACGGCGCCGACGGGTTCTCCCTTGCGGACGGTGGCGTAGATGACGGCGGCTTTACCCGGCGCGCCGATCAGCTTGTCCAGCACGGATCGCGCCATGAAGATGCGGGATCCCTTGCCGTGCAGGAAGATGCCGGCCACGCGGAACGAATGGCCCAGCAGCTCGAGGTGGCTGCCGACGCGGAGATGATTCGACGCCGCGTAGAGGTCGTCCACGATGATGGTGTGCGGGCCGAGATCGGGGCCGCCGGCAAGGAAATGAAACCCGCCGCTGACGGCATTGAAGCTGGGCAGGTCCACGCCGCCGACGGCGGTCAGGCCCCTGGCCACCTGCATGGCCATGGCGGTGGCGGCTTGCACGCCGGGCTGGCGGGCGATCAGCGCGGCCAGCTGCACGGGCAGCGTATTGCCGCTCATCTCCAGGAAATTGGAGCTGGCGGCGGAGCGCACGACGATGTCGGCGCCGATGCCCTGGAGGCGATTGTGCGCGTCCCGCACCATGCCGTTGGTCAGGCCGACCAGCAGCAGGATGAGGGCGACCTCGATGGCGACGGCGACGATGCCAATCAGGCTGCGCAGCGGACGGCGGCGCAGATTGGCGAAGATCATGCGGTTCATGACGGCCTTGGCGGCTAGCGCACTCCGCCATTCGCCCGCTGGCCATCGGCGTGAGCGCCGGCGGGCGGGTTGGCGCTGAGGTGAATGATATGGCTGCCGGCGGGGGCATGGAGTTGGAACTGCGAGGAGCGCAGCGGCTGGTTCAGCCTGACCTGCTGCATCAGCATGCGGATCGAGTATTCGTCCTGCGGGCGGCGGATGACGATTTGGGAAGGAAATGGAATGCCGTTGACGGGATTGAATTCCCCGTACTCCACGATGGTGGCGACCGAACCGTCGGGCTGATAGATGACTTCCTGGCGCGGTTCCAGGTCATACCGGCTGAAGACGATTTTGCGCACGATGTGATCCACGCCCCCCTGGCCGGGATCGAGCACCAGGAGCGAGTACTGCGCCCGGATCTCGGAGTCGTCGTTCATCGCCGCCACCTGTTGGCCGGGCACGATGGGGTTGATCAGCAGGGCGTCGAGGATGACCTGGGGGCGGAGCTTTTCCAGCGGATTCTTGACGTGCTTGGGAATGACATTGTCCTGGCCGACAAAGAATTGCCCCTTGGGCGGAATGGATAGCTTGAAGCTGTGGCCATTGGAGGCCATATCGAAGACCGTGCCGAAGATGGAGAACTGCCCCAAGAGGCGAATATCGGCCGGCTTGCGGACCAGCAGAAACGCCGTAATGTCCTTGTATTCAACGACCGTGCCGGTGCGCGGCCCGCCGGTGCTGGCCATCAGCAGCAGCTTGGCGTTGAGGGTGTGGATGGCGTTGGCAATGCGATTCAGGCGGGCCACCAACTGCGGCAGCGTGGCGGACTTGAGCGGAATTTGCGGGATGCGGGCGACGCGATGGCGGCTCCAGAGCACGCCACAGCCGGAAAGGGCCAAGACGCCAACGCAGAGTGCCGAAAGCAGCAGGATGCGGATTGGGCGAAACGGTGACAAGAACGACGTAATGGGAACTACAGCAGCCCGCGGTCACAGTGGTGGAAAAACCTTTATTTTACAGGAATTCCCACAACGTGACCGGGCGATTCCATTAACTCGCGAAAGGGAATGCTTTGCCCGGGAAGCAAGCACCAACCATGCTATGATCCCGAGCGATTCAATTCGGGTCCGCCGCCCTACCGGCGGAAGTCCCGGGCGCGTGTCCGGGGGAGGATAACGCTATGAAGAAGGTCCTGGCGATAGCGGCCATGGTGGCCAGCTTGAGCCTGGCGGCGCTGGCCGCCAATGTCACGCTGCGCGGCAAGGTCGGCGACAGCATGTGCGGCGCCAAGAACACCTCGGTGTCGTGCGTCAACAAGTGCTTCAAGATGGGGGATCACCCGGTGCTGGTTTCCCGCGGGCACGTGTACCGGATCAGCAACCCGGCGCGGCTGCGGCGTTTCGGCGGCCGGCTAGTGGTGGTGCACGGAAGCTTGCATCACGGCGTGCTGACCGTGCATAGCTTCCACGTGGTGCGGCCGCACCGGAAAGGCTAGGCGTTCGCGGATTGTGCGTCCGCGGGCGGCGGCGCCACCAGGCGCCGCCGCTTTTTGTTGCGGGCTAGGACTCGGAGGCGCCGCCCTCGGCTTCGCCGCCGCCTTGGGCTTCCATCTCCTCGGCGGCCTTCTTGGCGGCAGCGGCGCGCTTTTCGATGCGGTCGGCGCGTTTCTGCTTCTTGGCCTCCTGGGTCTTTTCGCTGCCCAGGTATTCAATGTAAGCCAGCGGCGCGCTATCGCCGTGGCGGAAGCCGGTCTTGATGATGCGGGTGTAGCCGCCATGGCGGTCGCCGAAGCGCGGCGCCAGCTGGTCGAACAGCTTGGCCACGGCGGCGGGATCCTGCAAATAGCCGGCGGCCTGACGGCGGGCATGCAGGCTGCCGTTCTTGCCGAGCGTGATCATGCGCTCCGCCCAGGGGCGGAGGGCCTTGGCTTTGGCCACGGTGGTTTGCACCCGCTCCTCGGTCACCAGCGAGGTGACCAGGTTGCGCAGCAGGGCGCGGCGGTGCGAAGTGTTGCGGCCTAATTTATAACCAGCATTGCGGTGGCGCATGGGGACGTCCTCGTCAGGGCGGGCCGGTTAGGCCTCATGGGAGGGCAGAGCGTTGCCCTGGGTATCAAAGTTCATGCCCAACGAGAGGCCCATGGTGGCCAGGATTTCCTTGATCTCATTGAGCGATTTGCGGCCGAAGTTCTTGGTCTTCAGCATCTCGCTCTCGGTTTTCTGCACCAGTTCGCCGATGGTCTGGATGTTGGCGTTCTTGAGGCAGTTATAGGAGCGCACGGAGAGCTCCAGCTCCTCGACCGAGCGGTTGAGGTGCTCATTGCGCAGTTGCAGGGCGCTGGCGTCGCCGAACTCGCCGCTGTCGGGAGCCTCCTCGAAGTTGATGAAGATCGTCATGTGATCCTTCAGCAACTTGGCGGCCAGGCCAATGGCGTCGGAGGGGCGAATCGCGCCGTTGGTCCAGATCTCCAGCGTCAGGCGCTCGTAATCGGTGGTCTGGCCCAGCCGGGCGGCGTCCACGGTGTAGTTGGCCTTGCGCACCGGGGAGTGCACGCTGTCAATCGGAATGAAACCCAGCGCCAGGTCGTCGTCGTAGTTGCGGTCGGCGGAGACGTAGCCGCGGCCCACCTTGAGGCGCAGCTCCATGTCCAGCGAACCGCCTTCGCTGACGGTGGCGATATACACGTTCTTGTCCAGGACCTCGACGTCGCCGTCGCTCTCCAGCATGCCGGAGGTGACGGGGCCAGGGCGGTCCACCTTCAAATAGATGTGCTTGGGGCCATCCACGTTGAGGCGGAAAGGGATCTGCTTGAGGTTGAGGATGACATCGGTGGCGTCCTCGACCACGTTGGGAATGGACTGGAACTCATGCGAGACGCCCTCGATGCGCACGGCGGTGATGGCGCCGCCCTCGATCGAGGACAGCAGCACGCGGCGCAGTGCGTTGCCGATGGTGTTGCCGAAGCCGCGTTCAAACGGCTGGGCGGAGAATTTGCCGTAACGGTCCGTCAGGGTGTCCTGATCGGCGGCCAGTCGCTTGGGCTTCTGAAAACCTTTCCAGAGCATAATCACGTCTCCTCGAAATCCTACGGGGCGGGAACCCCAACTGATCGGCTCGCGCGGCGACGCGCGAGAACAACGGCCGGCGGGCGGCGCGGCGCCGCCCCGCCGCCGGCGGCTACTTGCTGTACAACTCGACGATCATCTGCTCCTGAATGGGCAGGTTGACGTCTTCGCGCTTGGGCGGCCCGAGCACGCGGCCGGCGAATTCTTCGCGGCGCAGCTCCAGCCAGGAGGGCAGAGTTTGGTGGCTGGCGAAGTCCAGGGCGGAGAGCAGCTGGGGATTCTGCCGGCTGGCTTCCTTCACCGCGACCGTCTGGTTCTCGCGCAACTGGTAGCTGGGGATATCCACGCGGCGGCCATCCACCAGGATGTGCCCGTGGCGGACGAATTGGCGCGCCTGGGCGCGGGAGGCGGCGAAGCCGAGGCGGTAGACGACGTTGTCGAGGCGGGATTCCAGCTGGCGCAGCAGGAGCTCGCCGGTGACGCCGGGCTTGCGCGCCGCCTTCTCGAAATAACCGCGGAACTGCTGCTCCAGCAGGCCGTAGATGCGGCGGGTCTTCTGCTTCTCCCGCAACTGTAGGCCGTAGCCGACGATCTTGGGGCGGCGGTCCTTGCCGTGCTGTCCGGGGGGAAAGTTGCGCTTCTCGACCGGGCACTTGCTGGAGAAGCACTTCTCGCCTTTCAGGAACAGCTTCATGGTTTCCCGCCGGCAGAGGCGGCAAACGGGGCCGGTATAGCGTGCCATGGGTTAAATCTCCGTTCGATCCTTAAAAATTTTCCGCCCTGCTCAGACGCGGCGCCGCTTGGGCGGGCGGCAGCCATTGTGAGGCATGGGGGTGGTGTCCTTGATGGCGCGCACTTCCAAGCCGACGGTGGCCAGGGAGCGAATGGCGGTTTCGCGGCCGGAACCGGGACCGCTGACCCGCACCTCGACGTTGCGCATGCCCATGTCCCGCGCCAAGCCGGCGGCGCGGATGGCGGCCTGGCCGGCGGCGAAGGGGGTCCCCTTGCGGGAACCGCGGAACCCCAAGGCGCCGGCGCTGGACCAGGCGATGACGTGGCCGTCGGGGTCGGTGATGGTGACCATGGTGTTATTGAAGGTCGCCTGGATGTGCACGACGCCGGTGGGAACGTGGCGGCGCTCACGCTTCTTGAAGTTCTTTTTCTTGCCGGTGGCTTTGGCTGCGGGTTTGGCCATGGTGATTGCGGTGTCGGGCTCGGGGTTATCGCGCCGCGGGCGCGGGATTAGGTTTTCGCGGACGCCTTCTTCTTGTTGGCGATGGTGCCCTTGCGCGGGCCCTTGCGGGTGCGGGCGTTGGTATGGGTGCGCTGGCCGTGCACCGGCAGGCCGCGGCGATGGCGCAGCCCGCGATAGGAACCGATCTCGATCAGGCGCTTGACATTGACCGAGACTTCCTTGCGCAGATCGCCTTCGACGCCGCCTTGGGCCTCCAGCACCTGGCGGATGCGGTTGACCTCGTCCTCGCCGAGGTCGTCCACCATTTTGCCGGGGTCCACCTGCGCCTGGGCGAGAACCGACAGGGCGCGGGCGCGGCCGATGCCGTAGATATAGGTCAGCGCGATTTCGGCGCGCTTGTGGCGGGGAAGATCAATACCGGCGATACGGGCCATGATGACGACTCCTGGCGGCGGCTAGCCTTGCCGCTGCTTGTGTTTCGGGTTCTCGCAGATGACGCGGACGACACCCTTGCGATGCACCAGCTTGCATTTGGGGCAGATTTTCTTCACGGAAGCACGGACTTTCATAACGATTGCGTTTCCTAAAAACGGCGCTGGCCTGGGGCCGGCTATTTGTAGCGGTAGACGATGCGGCCACGGTTAAGGTCGTAGGGCGACAACTCAATGGCCACGCGGTCGCCGGGCAGGATGCGGATGAAATTCTTGCGCATCTTGCCGCTGATGTGGGCCAGGACCTGGTGCTTGTTTTCCAGCTCCACGCGAAACATGGCGTTGGGCAGGGGCTCCAGCACCGTGCCGAGGACCTCAATGGCGTCTTCCTTACTCATAGCCAGGCGTATTCCACTCCCGCCCTGCCGCCACCCGGCGCCCCGCGGGGCCCGGGAGCCGGGTTCAGGGCTGAGTCAGAATCCAGGGACCCTCCTTGGTAATGGCGACGGTATGCTCGTAATGCGCCGAGCAGCCGCCGTCGGCGGTGACGGCCGTCCAGCCGTCACCCAGAACACGCACCTCCGCCGAGCCCTGATTCACCATCGGCTCGATGGCCAGCACCATGCCTTCGCGCAGCTTGGGGCCGGCGCCGGGGGCGCCATAGTTGGGAATTTGCGGTTCCTCGTGCAGGTGCGTGCCGATGCCGTGACCGACAAACTCCCGCACGACGCTAAAACCGGAGGCCTCGACGTGCCGTTGGACGGCATGCGAGATGTCCCCCAAAAACTTGCCCGGCCGGGCGCAGGCGATGCCGGCCGCCAGCGACTCCCGGGTGGCGGCGAGCAGCCGCTGCACCGCGGGGGGCAGTTCGGCTTCGCCGCCGACCACCACGGTGGTGGCGGAATCGCCGTAATACCCGTCCATGACCACGCCACAGTCCAGCGACACCACGTCGCCGCTGCGCAGCACGCGCTTGCGGGTGGGAATGCCGTGGACGACTTCCTCATTCACCGAAGCGCAGAGCACGCAGGGATAGCCGCGATAGCCGCGAAACGCCGGCGTGGCGCCGCGCTCCTGAATGGCGCGCTCGGCGACCGTCTCCAGGTCCCAGGTGCTGACGCCGGGAGCCACGGCGGCGGTCACTTCGCGCAGCACCTCGTAGACGACGAGGCCGCTACGGCGAAGGCGTTCCAGTTCGCGCGGCGAACGGCAAGGTATCATGCGGCGCCGTCCCGGCACGACTCCAAGGCCCAAAACACGTTTTCCGTGACCCGCGCGACCGGGTCGGCGCCGTAGATCTGGTGAAAGCAGCTACGGCGGCGGAGATGCTCAATCAACGGCAGTGTGCGCTCCTCGTAGGAGATCAGGCGCTCGCGAATGACCGCGGGGTCATCATCACGGCGCTGCACCAGCTCCGCCCCGTCCAAGTCACATAGACCTGGCCGCTGAGGCGGCTGGGAAAAGTCATTGTAGATGCGTCCGCACTTGGGACACGTCCGCCTTCCGGCCAAACGGCGGTACAGATCATTATAGCCGACAGTCAGATAGACGACAATCGGCCCGCGGGCGGCGCTCATGCGGTGTTCGGCCAGGAAGGTCAAAAGCCAATCCGCCTGGGGAACGGTACGGGGAAAGCCATCCAAAATGAATCCCTGGCGACAATCCGGTTGCTGCAAGCGGGGAGCCAGGATGGCGCAGACCAGACGGTCCGGCACCAGCTCGCCGCGCTCCATATATTGGGCTAATTCCCGGCCCTGGGGGGTGTCGGCGGCGGCGCGAAAAATGTCCCCCGTGGAGATCTGCGGGATTCCGTAATGGGCCACGATGCGCTGCGCCTGGGTGCCTTTGCCCGCGCCGGGGACGCCGAGCAGGATCACCGGGCCGAGGGAGCGTGCGGCGGGAGCGGCGAAGGGCTCAGACATGGGTGCGGAGAAGGGCCAATGACGAACCACCCAACCGCCGGAGAGCACCTCCGCCACGGCCGGAACGGCAGCGGCTAGACCCACGTGGCGCGCCGTCCGCGAATGCGGGTGGAACGAGCGGTGAAACCCTCGTAGTGGCGCATGATCAACTGCGCCTCCACCTGCTGCACCGTATCCATGGCCACGCCGACCACGATCAGCAGCGAGGTGCCGCCGAAATAGAAGTTCACGTTCAAGCCGTTCAAGAACCACGTGGGCGCGTTCTGGAACCAGGAACCGAGGAACCCGGGCAGGTATTGCAACTGCGTGCCGGCGATCAGGAACTGCGGCAGCAGCGACACCAACACCAGGTAGATGCCGCCGACCAAGGTAATGCGCGTCAGGATGGTGTTCAGATATTCGGCGGTGTTCTTGCCCGGCCGGATGCCGGGGATGAAGCCGCCGTATTTGCGCATGTTGTCGGCGACTTCCACGGGATTGAAGATGATGGAGACGTAAAAATAGGCAAAAAAGATGATGCCTACGCAGTAGATCAGGGAATAAAGCGGGCGGCCAAAGGCCAGCGCGCCGAAGGCGTGGGACAGCACCGGGCTGTTTTTCACCGCCGGCAGCAGGCTGAACGTCTGCGGAAACGTCATGATGGAGGCGGCGAAGATGACCGGCATGACGCCGCCGCTGTTGACGCGAATGGGCAGGTGGGTGGACTGGCCCCCCATTAGCTTGCGGCCGACGATGCGCTTGGCGTATTGCACCGGCACGCGGCGCTCACTGCGCTCGACGAAGACGATGAACGCCACCACCGCCACCATGAAGATGAGCAGCAGGATGACGGCCGGGACGGTGAGCGGCCCATAGGCGGAAGTCGCCACCTTGGTCCACAGCCCGCCAATGGCGTTGGGCAGCCCGACCACGATGCCGGCGAAGATGAGCAGCGACATGCCGTTGCCGATGCCGCGCTCGGTGATCTGCTCGCCCAGCCACATCACGAAGACCGCGCCGGCGGTCAGCGTCAACACCGTCATGAAGATGAAGAACGGGCCGGGATTGCGGACAAAGCCGGCGCCTTGATAGGTGCTCTTCATCAGCGTGAAGGCGATCATCAGGCCCTGGAACACGGCCAGGATGACGGTGAGGTAGCGGGTGTACTGGGTAATTTTGCGGCGGCCGAGTTCGCCTTCTTTTTGCAGCTTTTCCAAATAGGGCCAGACCACCGTCATCAGCTCCAGGATGATGGAGGCGGTGATGTAGGGCATGATGCCCAGGGCGAAGACGGTCAGGCTGCTGAAGTTGCCGCCGCTGAACATGTTCAGGTAGCCGAGCAGGGTGCCGGCGTTCTGCTTGAACCACTGTTGCAGCAGCGCGGTGTTGATGCCCGGGGTGGGGATGTGCGCGCCCAGGCGGTAAATCGCCAAAATGAAAAAGGTGAACAGCACCCGCTTGCGCAGGTCCGGGATCCGGAAGATATTGGCGATGGATTTAAACATAGGCCACTAGGTATCGGGCGCGGCCTGGGCTTAGCCGATCAGCTCGACTTTGCCTCCGGCCCGCTCGATCTTCTCCTTGGCCGCGCGGCTGAAGGCGTGAGCGGTGACAGAGATGGGACGGGTGATTTCGCCCCCGGCTAATATTTTGACCCCATCCTGGACATGGCGCACGACGCGCCGCTCCAGCAACAATTCCGGGGTCACGGCATCCACTCCCAACTCCTCCAAGCGGGACAGGTTGACCTGGGCGAAGCGCTTGGAAAAGGGGTTGTGGAAGCCGCGCTTCGGCAGGCGGCGGTGGATGGGCATCTGGCCGCCCTCGAAGCCGCGCAGCAGGCGATGGCCGGAACGGGAACGCTGGCCCTTATGGCCGCGGGTGGAGGTTTTGCCGTGGCCGGAGCCCATGCCGCGGCCCACGCGCTTGCGGGCGTGGGTGGCGCCCTTCGGTTTACGGATTTGACTGAGATTCATGGCGTCTATTGGGCGTCCAAAATGCGGACCAAATGAGGGATCTTCTTGACCATGCCGCGGATGGCGGCATCATCGGGGCGAACCACGACCTGCCGCAGCTTGGTGAAGCCCAGGCCGCGGACAATGGCTTTTTGCCGCCAGGAGCAGGCGATGGCGCTGCGATAGTACTCGATGCGCAGGGTGCCGCGGGCGGCGGGTGTGGATTGCTTGGGACTCATCGCGACCTCAGAGTTCCTGCGCGGCCTTGCCGCGCGAAGCCGCCACGGCTTCGCGGTCGCGCAATTGGCTGAGCGCGGCGAAGGTGGCCTTGATGACGTTATGGGGGTTGGTGGTGCCGATGCTCTTGGTCAGCACATTGGCGATGCCGGCCGACTCCATCACGGCGCGGACGGCGCCGCCGGCGATGACGCCGGTGCCCTCGGCGGCGGGCTTCAGCAGCACGCGGCCGCTGCCAAAGCGGCCCAGTACCTGGTGGGGAATGGTGAGCTGGCGGCGATGCACGTGAATCAGGTTCTTCTTTGCCGCCTCAATGCCCTTGCGGATGGCCTGCGGCACTTCCTTCGCCTTGCCGCTGCCGTAACCGGCGACGGCGGCGTTGGGATCGCCGACCACGACCAGGGCGCTGAAGGAAAGATTCTTGCCGCCCTTCACCACCTTGGTGACGCGGTTGATGGAAACCACCTGATCCTTGAGCTGATATTGATTGGCGTCGAGCCTTTGGCGAATGACGGGCATGGGCAAATGTCCTCGTTAAAACCGCAATCCCGCCTCGCGGGCGGCTTCGGCCAGCGCGCGAACGCGGCCATGATACACGTAGCCGCCGCGGTCGAAGACCACGGCTTCGATGCCGGCGCTTTTGGCGGCGGCGGCGATCTGCTGGCCGACGGCGCGGGCGGCGGCGAGGTTATCGGCGGCCGGCGCCTTGGCGCCGGCGGCGCGGCTGCTGGCGGCGGCCAGCACCCGGCCGGTGGAGTCGTCCACCACCTGGGCGTAGATGAAGCGCAACGACCGAAAGACGGTGAGGCGGGGCCGCTCCGCGGTGCCGCGCAGGCGGCGGCGGGAACGCTGCTGGCGGGCGCGGCGGCGGTCGTTCTTGGATTCGATGACAAACATGGCGTCCTCTATTTAGCTCCCGTCTTCCCGACCTTCTTCTTCAGCCGCTCGCCGGTGTAGCGCACGCCCTTGTTCTTGTAGGGATCGGGCGGGCGCAGGGAGCGGAGTTCGGCCGCCACCTGGCCGACGCGCTGGCGATCGGCGCCGCGGACGGTCAAATGCGTCTGGCGGTTGTCCACGGCGATTTCGACGCCGGGGGGCACGGGATATTCGATGGGGTGGCTGAAGCCCAGGGTCAGCACCAGGGTGGCTTTGCCCTTCAGCTCGGCGCGGAACCCCACGCCGATGATATCCAAATCCTTGCTGAAGCCCTGGCTGACGCCGCGGACCGCGTTGGCCACCAGGCTGCGGGCCAAGCCGTGAAATGCGGATTGGGAATCATTCTGCCGTTCCGCCAGCAGGACATTATCCTTCTGGCGGACGGTAATGCCGCGCGGAAGGTCCACCTGCAAATTGCCCTTGGGGCCTTGCACGGAAACCGCCGTGGGCTGGAGTTGCACCTTGACGCCGGCGGGCACGGGGATGGGTTTACGGCCGATTCTGGACATGATCGCTCTCGGGGTGGCTTAGGCTTCGCTGCGGGCCCGGCTGCCAGGCCTCGCTACCAAACTTCGCACAACAATTCGCCGCCCACGCCCATCTTGCGGGCTTCGCGGCCGGTCATGACGCCGCGCGGCGTGCTCAGAATATTAATGCCCATGCCGCCGAGCACGGGCCGGATGTCGCGGCGGCCGACATAGACGCGGCAGCCGGGCTTGGAAATGCGCTGCAAGTTGGTGATCACCGGCTGCTCGCCGGTGCCGTATTTCAAATACACGCGCAGTTCGGGCCAGCGCACGCCTTCCTCGTTGATCTTATAGGAGGCGATATAGCCCTCATCCTTGAGGATGCGGACGATCTCCAGCTTCAGCTTGGAGACCGGCACGTCCACCTTGGGGTGTCCGGCGCGCACGGCGTTGCGCAAGCGGGTTAAGAGATCGGCAACGGGATCGGTTAAGCTCATGCCTTCATTCCTTTGCGAGCGGCCGCGCCCGCGGCAGGGCGGCCGGACGGCTGCAAATGCTCCTTACCAGCTAGCCTTGGTGACGCCGGCGATCTCACCGCGCAGGGCCAGGGAGCGGAAGCACAAACGGCAGAGATCGAATTTGCGGTACACCGCCCGCGGGCGGCCGCAGAGACGGCAGCGGCGGCGCTGGCGGATGGCGTACTTCAGGCGCTTGCGGGTTTTGGCGATACGGGCTGTGGTGGCCATAGAAAACCTCAGGCGGCGCGAAAGGGCATGCCCAGGCGGCGCAACAGCGACCGTCCTTGGTCATCATTGCGGGCGGTGGTGACGATGGTGATGTTCATGCCCTTGGGCTTGTCCACCTTGGAATAATCAATTTCGGGAAAGATCAGCTGATCTTGCAGGCCCAGCGTGTAATTGCCGCGGCCGTCGAAGGCCTTGGACGAAACGCCGCGGAAATCGCGGACGCGGGGTAGGGCGACATTGACCAGCCGGTCGAGAAACTCGAACATGCGGTCGCCGCGCAGGGTGACGCAGGCGCCGACCGGCATGCCGGCGCGCAGCTTGAAGGCGGCGATGCTCTTTTTGGCGCGGGTGACGACGGGCTTCTGCCCGCAGATGGCGGCCAGTTCGGCCACCGCGCCGTCCATCAGCTTGGCGTTCTGGGTGGCTTCGCCGACGCCCATGTTGACGACGATCTTATGGAGCTTGGGCACCGCCATGCGGTTGCGCACGGCGAACTCCTCCATCAGCGCCGGAGCGACTTCCTGGTTGTATTTCTCGCGTAGTCTCGCGGCCATGGGGTTCTCCTAGTCCAGGCTCCGTTTGCATTTGCGGCAGCTGCGGAAGCGCCCGCCTTCGGGCTTGACGCCATGGGTCAAGCGGGTGGGGCCGCATTCCGGGCAGACCAGCATCAGGTTGGAGAGATGGATCGGCGACTCATGCTCGGCGATGCCGCCCTTGATTTGCTTGTCGGGGTTGGCGCGGGTGTGGCGCTTGACCATCATCACGTGCTCCACCAAGGCGCGATGCTCCTTGGGGAACACCCGCAGCACCTTGCCCTGCCGCCCCTTGTCGCGCCCGGCAAGGACGCGGACGGTGTCGTTTTTGCGGATGTCGGGCATTACAGAACCTCCGGGGCGAGCGAAACGATCTTCAAGAACTTGCGGTCGCGCAGCTCGCGGGCGACGGGGCCGAAGACGCGGGTGCCGACCGGCTCCCCGGCGTCGTTGATCAGCACGCCGGCGTTCTGGTCGAAACGGATGTAGGTGCCGTCGCGGCGGCGATGTTCCTTGCGGGTGCGGACGATGACCACCTTCACCACCGTGCCCTTCTTGGCCTGGCCGTCGGGGCTGGCTTCCTTGACGGCGGCGGTGACCACGTCGCCGAGGCCGGCGCGCAGGCCGGTATGGCCGCCGAGGGGCAGAATCATCTGCAGCTTGCGGGCGCCGCTATTGTCGGCGACGTCGAGGATGGAACGCATCTGGACCATGGGTTATCGCTCCGGGGCCGCCTCCGGCGGGTTCGGCGCGGCCTCCCCGGCGGCGCGCCGCCGGCGGGTGTCGCGGTGCAGTTCCTCTTCTCCGACCGCCGCCGCCAATTCCTCGCGCGTGGGCAGCTGCGCGCCGCGGCGCAGCACTTCCACCAGCCGCCAGCGCTTCAGGCGGCTGAGCGGGCGGGTTTCGGCGATGCGCACCACGTCGCCGATATGGCACTCCTGCCGCTCGTCATGGGCGTAGAATTTGCGCCGCTTGGTGATGCCGCGGCGATACAGCGGGTGCGCGGTGCGCAGCGTCACCTCGACGACGATGGTCTTGGCCATCTTGTTGGAGACCACGGCGCCGATCTTTTCATTGCGGCGCCCGCGGCTCGGGGTCTCGGGTGCGGAGGTCTGGGCCATCACTTCCCTACTTTCCTTCCTTGGCGGCCGCCGCCAGGCGGCGCTCGGTGCGCAAGGTCTCGACCCGGGCCACGTCGCGGCGCAGCTCGCGCAACTTTTTCAGGCTCTCGGCGTTGCCCATCGCCATTTGGAACTTCAGGCGGAACAGCTGGTCACGGCTGTCTTGCTCCCGGGCCAGCAGCTCCGGGTCGCCCATCTGGCGGAGTTTGTCCATTGCTTTGCTCATGGCGGATCTCCTAGAGGCCCTCCTGCCGCCCGACGAAGCGGGTGCGGAGCGCCAGCTTGTGCGCGGCCAAGCGCATCGCCTCGCGCGCCTGGTCGGCGGGCACGCCTTCCATCTCGAACAGAATGCGGCCCGGCTTGACCACCGCCACCCAATGATCCGGCGCCCCTTTGCCCTTGCCCATGCGGGTTTCGGCCGGCTTCTTGGTGACTGGTTTGTCGGGGAACACACGCACCCAGATCTTGCCCCCGCGCTTGACGAAGCGCGTCATGGCCACGCGGCCGGCCTCGATTTGCCGGTCGGTGATCCAGCCCGGCTCCATCACCTTCAGGCCGTAGTCGCCAAACGCCAACTCGGCGCCGGTCCAGGCCTTGCCCGTCATGCGCCCGCGCTGTTGCTTGCGGAACTTCACTTTTTTCGGCATCAGCATGGCTGCATTTTCCTCGCCGGCCTAAAACGCCGCGCCCACGGCCGGCCGCGACGGGGCGGGCGTCTGCCGCCGCCGCGACAGGATCTCGCCCTGATAGGTCCAGGCCTTGACGCCAATGACCCCGTAGGTGGTGCGGGCCTCGGCGAAGCCGTAATCAATGTTGGCGCGCAGGGTGTGCAGCGGCAGGCGGCCCTGCAAGTACCACTCCGAGCGGGCGATCTCGGCGCCGTTCAAGCGGCCGGAGACGCGCACCTTGATCCCCTTGCAGCCGAAGCGCATGGCGCTGTCCACCGCCTTGCGCATCGCGCGGCGGAACGCGACGCGCTTTTCCAGTTGCAGCGCGATGGATTCGGCGACCAACTGGGCGTCCAATTCCGGCTTGTGCACTTCCTGGATGTCAATGAAGACCTCGCGCTGCGTGGCCTTCTGCAGCTCCGCCTTCAGCTTCTCGATCTCCGAACCTTTGCGGCCGATGATGATGCCCGGGCGGGAGGTGTGGATCACTACCCGCAACTTGCTGCCGGGACGGGTGATCTCGATGGAACTGACGCCGGCGGCGCGCA
>DAHUYO010000043.1 GCA_027315185.1 Acidobacteriota bacterium | reverse complement strand
GGCGCAGTTCGGTTCCGCTGGGCGAGGAGAACTGGCTGATCGAGCGGTTCCAGCGCGCCAAGCGCGACGGGCTGGCGAACGCCGCGGCGCTGGTGGAGCGGTGGTCGCGGCGGCTGGATCTGCCGGCGGAGGAGATCCGGCGCTATTTGGCCCGCGACGTGGAATACGACCTGACGCCGGAGCATTGGGCGGGGCTGGCGCGGTTCTATGAACTGGCGGCGGAGCAGGGACTGATCCCCTCGTCCCAGCCGCCGGCGCTGCTGAGCTGAGGCGGAGGGCAGGCGGACACCATGATCGCCTTTCTGCGCGGAATCCTGCTGGAGCGGACGCCGAACCGGGTGGTGCTGGACGTGCACGGCGTCGGCTATGAGCTGCTGATTCCCGTCTCGACGTTCCAACGCCTGCCGGCGACGGGGGCGGAGGTGGCGCTGCACGCCTATACCCAGGCGCGGGAGGACGCGCTGCAATTGTTCGGCTTCGGCACCGCGCGGGAGAAGGCCATCTTCGAGCGGCTGCTGTCCGTCAGCGGCGTGGGACCGCGGATGGCGCTGGCTGCGCTGTCGGGGCTGTCGGTGAACGAGCTGGCGGCGGCGATCGCGGCCAGCGATCTGGCGCGCCTGACGGCGGTGCCGGGCATCGGCAAAAAGACGGCGGAACGCATCTGCGTGGAGCTGCGCGACAAAGTGGCGGAATGGGCGGCGCCGGCTGAGGCGCAGGCAAAGCCTACCGCGCCGCTGCCCGCCGCCGCCGAAGAGGTGCTGTCGGCGCTGGTGAACCTGGGCTATGCGCGGCCGCTGGCGGAAAAAGCGGTGCGCCGGGCCAGCGAGCGGCAGCCGGCCGCGGCGGGCTTCGAGGAGCTGTTCAAGCGCAGCCTGCAAACCATCGGCTAGGGCGCCGGGGAGCGGCGCAGCGTTGCCTCGCCGCGCCGGGCGGCGCCAAGCGTTCTGCATCCCCGCGCCGCCGCGCCAAGCCAAAACCCAGTCCGGGCAGGTTGGAGGTTTCGTGCCGCGCCGCGCCATCCCGGCGCCGGCCGATCCGCGGCCGCCGCGGGATTGCCCGCGCCTTGCTGTCCGCGCCTCGCTGCCACGGCTACGTGGTGGAGGTGGAGATGGTGTGGACGGCTTGCTGCCGGCGCAGATGGCGGTACAACTGGCGCAGCTGCTTGCGCTGCTGTTGCATCTGGCGGTAGACCTGGCGTTGGATTTGCCGCGCCAGGCGCCGGCCCTCGACCTGCTCCTTTTGCAGGTCGCGGCGGAACTGGCGCCACTCGGCGGCGTGCGCCTGCAAATCCGCGGCTAGCTCCTGGTTCATGACCTGCGCCCGTTGGCGTTCCGCGGTGGCCCAGGCGGCCCACTGCGCGTTGTAGGCGGCGGGGCGAAGGTTCGAGATGCGCGGCAGATGCAGCGTAAGGCGGCGGCGGTGGCGCAGGATGGTGATGGCGAAGCGATGGGTGGCATGACGCTCAAGCGCGGCGGCGAAGCTTTGGCTGCTGGAGACCGCATCGCCGCCGACGGCGAGGATCAAATCACCGGCATGCAGCCCGGCGTGTTCGGCGGCGCTGCCCGGCGCGACGCGGCGCACCAGCACGGCGTGAGCCGCGGCATCGCCGAAATAATGCGCCAACTGGCCGGGAATGTCTTCCACCGACATGCCCAACTCCACCGCCGCTTGCGGCGTGAAGGCGAAATGAAAATCCATCGCGGACATCGCCGGCATGGAAGGCATGGGCGGCATCGGCGGAATCCGCACGCGGACCTGTGGCATGGGCGGCATATGGAACGCGTAGGCGTCCAATCCGCGCCCGCCGAGCCACGTTGCGTTGGCGGCGGCGAGCGTGACGCGGAGCGTGAGCGGCTGGCGGGCGCGGACGACGCGCACGGCGACGGAGCGGTGCACGGGCGTTTCCCGCACCAGGCGGCTGAGCTGGCGGACGCCGATCACCGGGCGGCCGCGGAAGGCGACGATGACGTCACCGGCTGCGATGCCCGCTTTCGCCGCCGGGCTGCCGGGCACCACGTCCTTAACGAGCGCGCCATTGGGGCTGGCCAGGCCCAGGGCATGGGCCTGGGCGGCGCTGAGATCGGCGATCGAGACCCCGAGCCAACTGCTTTGCCCGTAATAGACCACCGAGGTCGCCGGCGGTGCGGGCGGAGCGGGGATCGCCGGAAGGGCCCGCGCCGCCTGGGCGGCGAGGGGCAGGGTCGCGACGATCAGCGCCAAGGCGCCGAAGCCGGCGCTACGCAGAAAGGAAGAAATACAGCGCATACGGTTACCTCGATGTCGGCCGGGAGTTGAGCTTGCGAATGTGGATGCCGCCGTTGCTGGTGGAAATGCGCAACTCCGGACCGCCGCCGTTGAGGGCGACATCGGCCGTGGCGCCGCCGGAGCCGGCGGCGGCGGAGGCGATTTGGGGAATGTCGCTGGTCAGGCGTCCGCCGGCGTGGGCGGCGGCGTCCACGGTTAGCGGCAGGCCGGGTGGCAGGTATACGACGATGCCGCCGGCCGCCGATTGCAACTGGGAGGCGGCGAACCGCCCCGGCGCGGCGGTGATGGTGGCGTGAATGGAGCCGGCGCCGGTGGTGGCGCGCACGGGGCCGGCGGAGGCGGTCAAATAGATGTTGCCGCCGCCGGTCTGGCAGCGGACGGCGCGGGCGGAGGCGATGCGGATGTTGCCGCCGCCGCTTTCCGCGCGGACCGAGCCGGCTACGGCGCCGAGATGGATATTGCCGCCGGCGGTTTCCGCGATGACGTCGCCGCCGGCGGAGCCGAGGGAAATGGTGCCGCCGGCGGTGGCGACATGCGCCGCGGCGGCGGCATGGCCGATGGTGATGTTGCCGCCTTGGGATTGCAGCTGCACCGGCCCGGCGGCGGAGGCCAAGGTGATATTGCCGCCGGCGGTGGTGGCATGGACGCCGGCGCCGAGATGGCCAAGGATGACGTTGCCGCCGGCGGTTTCCACGCGCACCGCGCCTTGCACGGCGTCCACGGCGATATTGCCGGCGGCGGTGACGGCGTGCAACTCGCCGGCGAGATGGTCGGCGCGGAGATTGCCGACGCCGGAATGGAGGCGGACGTTGCGCACCAGCGGCGGCACGGTGATTGCGATCTCCACATGCGTGTGGCCGGCGCCCGGACCACGGCCGGTGGCGACGACGATCACGCGGCCCTCCTGGCGCACGCTGACGGGCCAAGCATCCAGCCGGGCCCGGGCGCCGCTGCCAGCGCGCGTGCGCAGGCGAATGGTGTAGCGCATGGCGCCGGCCGGGCCGCCGGTGACGGTCACGTCCGCCAGCTCGGCGGCGACGCGAAGCTGCACGGGAGCGGCAACGGGGATGCTGCCTTGCACCAGGCGCGTGTCTTCGCGGCCGGAGGTTTGCGCCGCCAGACGGGCCGGAGACAGAGCCAGGGCCACGATGGCGGCGAGGCCGGCGAGCGTGGCGAGGCGAAGGCGGCGGGCGTTGCGGCGATGGGGCGAAGGATGGGAACGCATGGTGGTTTTCCTGGGACTGCGAATGGGCAAGCTACTGGTGCTGAATGCCGGATGCCGGAGCGGGCTGGGCGGTGAAGGCGCCCCAGGCCGCCGCCGGCGGCGCGAGATCGAGTTGCTGCATGGCGGCCACGCAATTGAGGCGGACGTAAGGATCGGAGGATTGGACGGAAAGCCGGCGCAGCCAGCGGCCGGCATCGGCGCGCGGGGCTTGCGCCAGGGCGGCGACGGCTTGCATGCGCAGGCCGGGGTTGGGATCGCGCAGAACTACTTGCGCCAGCACGGCGCGAACGCCGGCATTCGCGGTGACCAAGGGCCGGAGGGCGTTGAGGGCTTCTAGGCGAACGCCGGGGTTGGGATCGCCGGTCAAGGCCGCCAGCAGCGTCTGCCGCACCGGATTTTGGCTGGCGGCGGGCCGCAGTGCGGCGATGGATTCCAGTTGCATGCCGGCATTCGCGGGCTGCGAGGCGGCGAGCAGCAGAAGATGGCGCAGGCGGGGATTGGTGGCCGGGCCGCTGATCTGCTGCTGCCGCACCAAGTCATAGACGACGCGCACCTGACCTGGCGCCGAGGCGGGCTCGACGCTTTGCACGCGAACCTGGGCGGCGGCGGGGGCCGGCGAGCCCGCGGCGAGCGAAGGCGCGTGGTGCGCCCACCAGCCGCCGCCGAATCCAGCGATGAGCAGCAGGGCGGCCCAGGCGGGGGACCAGCGCGGCGTCCGATGGGCGCGGAGTGCGCGGGCGCTGAATGCGGGCCACCGCCAGCCGCGGCGGACCGAGGGCGCGGGTTCGGCGGCCAAGGCGCGGTGCAGGGCTTGGCGGGCTTGGGCCAGGGCGGCATCGCTGACCGGCGCGGGGCGGCGTTGGGCGACCAGGGCCAGCCACGCTTCCTCGCTGTGCCAGCGCTGGCGGCACGCGGAGCAGCCGGCGGCGTGGGCCGCCAAGGCGGTACGATCGGCGGCGGTGGCCTCGCCGCAGCTTAGGGTTCGCAATAATGCTTGGGCGTCCTGGCAGGTCATGGCTATACCTCTTCCGGCATCGTTCCGGGCTCGGGCCGCAGGGAGGCGAGCGCCGGGGCGGCGGCGTGCAGATCAGCGAGGGCGGCGCGCAGCTTGCGCGTGGCCCGGAACAGGGAGTTCTTGGCGGTTTCCTCGCTGGTGGCCAAAATGTCGCCGATTGCCTTCAATTTCATTCCCTCGTAATGCTTCAGTTCAAATACCAAACGCTCGCGCGGATTCAGCCCGTCCAGCGCCGCCTCCAAGCGGGCGGCGATCTCGCCGCTCAGCAGCAGTTGTTCCGGGTTGGCGCCGGGGGCGCGGTCGGCGGGATCGGGCAAAGGCGCAGCGCCATCCTCGCCGCAGGCGGAGGCCGGCAGTTCCTTGCGCACCGCGCGGCGGCGCAGATAGTCCAAGTTGGTGTTGGCGGCGATGCGGTAGAGCCAGGTCGAGAAGGCGCACTCGAAACGGAACCGGTGCAGGGCGCGGTAGGCCTTCAGGAAGGTTTCCTGGTAGATTTCCTGCGCATCCTGCTCGGTCGCCGCCAGGCGCCGCGCCAACTGCAATACTCCCCGGTCGAATTGACATACCAATGCCTCGAACGCGGCGGGGTCGCCCGCCTGGGCCGCCCGGATGAGGGCGGTGGTGTCCGCCCGCAAACGGGCGGCGTCGGTGTCCTGGGCGGAGGTGGAATCCATCACGAGACCGCCCCGCTCCCGGGGCTATATCCGCGCCACGTCATTAGGACGCGGCGGCGGGGGGAGGGTGAGCAAGGCCACGGCCGGGTCGCCGCAGCTTGGGTTGAGCCCGGGGTCAGGCGGGCCGCCTGCGGGGCGGCTGGTATCCTTTTGGGAACACGGCCCATGCCTTCGGCCCTTGCCAAAGCCCGGCGCCAACTGGCGCAAAATGGCCGCCGCCTGGCCGCCGGGCCGGTGTTCTACGCCACGGCGTATCCGCCGCTGCGGCGGGCGCTGGCGTCGGCGCGGCGCAGCGAAGCCTACCAAGAACCGTTCCGCGCGGCGCAGCCGCTGGTGAGCGTCTGCGTCGGCACCTATAACCGGGCGGAACTGCTGACCCGCCGCTGCTTGCCTTCCATATTGGCGCAAAATTATCCCGCTTTCGAGGTGATCGTCGTGGGCGACGCCTGTAGCGACGACACGGCGGCGCGGGTTGCGGCGCTGGGGGACGGCCGCATCCGCTGGGTCAATTTGCCGCAGCGGGGACGGTATCCCGCCGAGCCGGAGTTGCGCCACATGGTCGCGGGCACGGCGACGGTGAACCATGCCCTGAGCCTGGCGCGGGGGGCGTTCGTGACCCATTTGGACGATGATGACGAATATCTCCCCGGACGGCTGAGCGCTTTGGTGGGCTTGGCGCAGGCGGCCCGAGCCGAGTTCGTGTGGCATCCGTTCTGGTATCAGGATGGCGGGGCGGATGGGACCGAATGGGTACGGCGGGATGCGCCGGTGCTGCGCCGCGGGACGGTGAGCACGGGAGCGATCTTTTATCATTCCTGGTGGCGGCGGATTCCCTGGGATCCCCGCGCCTATTGGTATCGCGAGCCGGGGGGTTGGCACCGCATCGGCAAGTTCCTGCGGCTGGGCTGCCGCGTGGCGCGCCATCCGGAGCCCTGGCTGCGGCATTACACCGAAGGCTTGAACCGGCATTGATGACGCCGGCGGCGATCGCGCCGCCGCGCCGCGGGCGGCAACTCCACGCAAGCTATTCCACCCAAAACCATTCCCCCCAAGGCCATCCCACGCCCGCCATGCGCATTCCGTTTCTACGCCCCACACTGCCGCGCACCGAGGATCTGGCGCCGTATCTGCGGCGCATGGACGCGGCGGGGATCTATAGCAATTACGGGCCGCTGGCGCGGGAGCTGGAGGCGGAGTTGTTGCGCCGGCGGTTTGGCGGCCAGGGCGCGGTGACCACGGTGGCGAACGCCACGCTGGGGCTGATGCTGGCGATCTCCGCCGTGAAGCGGCCGGGACGGCGGTGGGCCATTCTGCCCAGCTTCACCTTCGCCGCCGGGCCGCTGGCGGCGATGTGGTGCGGGTTACAGCCGTATTTCGTGGATGTAACGCCGGGCGCGTGGACGCTGGATGAGGCGGCGCTGGACGCGGCGTTGGCGGAACTGGGCGATGACGTGGCGGTGGTGGTGCCGGGGGCGACGTTCGGGACGGCGATGGATTCTTCCGGCTATGAACGGCGGCGGGCGGCGGGTCTGCCGGTGGTGGTGGATGCGGCGCCGGCGATGGGCGCCGGGGATGACGGAAGCCAGTTCGGGACCGGATTCGCCGGCGCGGTGGTGTATAGCCTGCATGCGACCAAGCCGTTTGGGATTGGCGAAGGCGGGCTGGTGTACAGCGCCGACGCGGCGCTGATCGCTCGCATCCGGTGCGACGCGAACTTCGGCTTCAACGCCGAGCGCATGGCGGAAACGCCGGGACTGAACGCCAAGCTGTCGGAGTATGGCGCGGCGGTGGGGTTGGCGATGCTGGAAAGCTTCGCTCAGCGGCGGGCGGAACGGCGGCGCGTGGCGCGGGGCTACGCCGAACGGTTCGCCGCCAGCGGCTTGGCGCAAAAGGGATGGGAGGCGCAGGCGCCGGCCGCGGATTGCCCGCAGTTTTGGCCGCTGCTGGCGCCGCGCGGCCGGTCCAATGCGGCGGCGATCGCCGCGCTGGCGCAAAACGGGATCGAGTGCCGGAGTTATTTTGCGCCCGCTTGCCACCAGCAGCCGGCGTTCGCCGCGGCGGGGCGGGGACCGCTGCCGGTGACGGAGGATTTGGCGGCGCGGGTATTGTCGTTGCCATTTTGGGAGGCGATGACCGACGCGGAGATGGATGCGGTGCTGGAGGCGCTGATCCGATGGGGTTAGGAATCGTGATTTGGGGCTGCGGCGGGCTGGCGCGGGAAGTGAACGAACTGTGCCGGGAGCTGGGCTGGCCGGTGGCGGGCTTTTTGGATGAGCGGCCGGAGATGCGCGGGCGGACGGTGGATGGCGTGCCAGTGCTGGGGGATTTGCCGGAGATCGCGGCGCGGCGGGGCCAGGTGGAAGTGCTCTGCGCCGGCGTGGGCGATCCCGAGCTGCGGCGGCGGTTTTGGCAGCGGACGCGGGAGGCGGGGCACGCGATTCCGCCGCCGGTGATCCATCGCGGCACGCATGTGCCGGCATCGGCGGAGGTCGGCCCGGGCAGCGTGGTGGCGGCGGGAGCGGTACTGACGGTGGGCGTGCGCGTGGGCGCGCACGTGGTCCTGAACTTCCACGCTACGGCCGGGCACGACACGCGGATCGGCGAATTCGCCACCATCGCCCCGGGCGTGAACTTGAGCGGCGGGGTGGAGATCGGCGAGGGCGCCTATATCGGCACCAATGCGGCGGTGCGGGAAAAGATCCATGTCGGCGCCTGGGCGCGGGTAGGGGCTTGCGCCTTCGTGGCTCAGGACATCCCCCCGGGCGCGGTGTACCCCGGCGCGGCGGTGGACTACGCCGTGCGATGGCGGCCCACGGGGACGCCGCGCGCGGGCGGGACAGCGGCGGATAATGGAAAGTAAGGAGAGATGACGAGCATGCTCAACAGTTTTGGCGCCCGGCAGATACTTACAGGAATTGATGGGCCGCAGACGGAAATTTACCGCCTGGACGCGCTGGAAAAACAGGGCGTGGGGCCGGTGTCGCGGCTGCCGCTGGCGCTGAAGATTCTGCTCGAGAACCTGCTGCGCAATGAGGATGGGCGCTTCGTCCGGCACGAAGACATCGCGTATTTGGCCAACTGGAATCCGCAAGACGCCGCGGCGCGGGAGATTTCCTTCGCGCCGGCGCGGGTGCTGCTGCAAGACTTCACCGGCGTGCCGGCGGTGGCGGATTTAGCCGGAATGCGGGAGGCGCTGGCGGCGCGCGGCGGCAAGCCGGAGGCGATCAATCCGCTGCAACCGGTGGAGCTGGTGATTGACCATTCGGTGCAGGTGGACCGCTTCGCCAGCGCGGATGCATTCGCCTTTAACGCCAAGCGGGAGTTCGAGCGCAATCGCGAGCGGTACATCTTTCTGCGCTGGGGGCAGCAAGCGCTGCGCAACTTCAAGGTTGTGCCGCCCGACACCGGGATCGTGCACCAGGTGAACCTGGAGTATTTGGCCCGCGTGGTGATCCGGGCCAAGGTGGACGGGCAGGTGCTGGCGTATCCGGACACCTTGGTGGGAACGGATTCGCACACGCCGATGGTGAACGGCTTGGGCGTGCTGGGTTGGGGCGTTGGCGGCATCGAGGCGGAGGCGACGATGCTGGGGCAGCCGATTTCGATGCTGCTGCCGCCGGTGGTGGGGGTGCGGCTGGTCAACCGGCTGGCGCCGGGAGCGACGGCGACGGACCTGGTGCTGACGGTGACGCAGGCGCTGCGGAAACAGGGCGTCGTCGGGAAGTTCGTGGAGTTCTTCGGGCCCGGCGCGGCGCACCTGCCGGTGGCGGACCGGGCGACGCTGGGCAATATGTCGCCGGAATACGGCGCCACCGCCTCATTGTCGCCGATTGACGACGCGACGCTGCATTATCTGCGCTTCACCCATCGCGACGCGGCGCGCGTGGCGCTGGTGGAGCGGTACGCCAAGGAACAGGGTATGTTCGGCTCGCACGATGACGCCAGCCGTTACTCCGAGGTGCTGGAGCTGGATTTGGCGCGGGTGGAGCCGTCCTTGGCGGGACCCAAGCGGCCGCAGGACCGGGTGGCGCTGAGCGCGGCGAAGGAACAGTTCCAGGCGGCGCTGCCGGCGATCCTAGGACCGAAGGCGCAGGCCGGCGGCAACGGGCGCGCGAAGTTGCAAATGAACGGCAAGGAGGCGGAACTGCACCATGGCTCGGTGGTGATCGCCGCCATCACCAGTTGCACCAACACCTCGAATCCGGCGGTGATGATCGCCGCCGGGCTGCTGGCGCAGCGGGCCGTGGAGCGGGGCTTGGAGACGCCGCCGTGGGTCAAGACCAGCTTGGCGCCGGGGTCCAAAGTGGTGACGGATTATCTGCGGGCCGCCGGATTGCTGGCGCCGCTGGAAAAGCTCGGCTTCTATTTGGTCGGTTACGGCTGCACCACCTGCATCGGCAACAGCGGACCGCTGCCGGAGCCGGTGGCGGCCGCGGTGCGCGATGGGCAGTTGGTGGCGGCCGCGGTGCTGAGCGGCAACCGCAACTTCGAGGGCCGCATTCACCCCCAGGTGCGGGCGAACTATTTGGCATCGCCGCCGCTGGTGGTGGCCTACGCGCTGGCGGGGGACATGAACGTGGACCTGACGCGCGAGCCGCTGGGACGGGACAAGAACGGCGCGGCGGTGTATTTGAAGGATTTGTGGCCGGCGCCGGCCGAGGTGGCGCAGCGGATCGAGGAGTTCGTGAAGCCGCAGATGTTCGAGCGGGAATACGCCGAGGTTTTCGCCGGAGACGATAACTGGCGGTCCTTGCCCGAGGCGGGCGGCGAACGCTTCGACTGGGACGCGCAATCCACCTACATCAAGAACCCGCCGTTTTTCGGTGGCGAAAAAGCGCCCGCGGCGATCCGCGGGGCGCGGGTGCTGGCGCTGCTGGGCGACAGCGTCACCACCGATCACATCTCGCCGGCGGGCAACATTCCCGCCAAGAGCCCGGCGGGCGAATATCTGCTCGCCCGCGGCGTGCCGGCGGCGGAGTTCAATTCCTACGGCGCGCGCCGCGGCAACCATGAAGTGATGGTGCGCGGGACGTTCGCCAACATCCGCCTGCGCAACTTGGTGGCGCCGGGGACTGAAGGCGGATGGACGCGGCATTTCCCCGACGGCGAAACCATGACCATTTTCGACGCGGCGATGCGCTACGAGCGGGAGAAGACGCCGTGCCTGGTCATCGCCGGGGCCGAATACGGCTCCGGTTCCAGCCGGGATTGGGCGGCGAAGGGCCCGCGGCTGCTGGGCGTGCAAGCGGTGATCGCGCAGAGCTATGAGCGCATTCATCGCAGCAACCTCATCGGCATGGGCATTTTGCCGCTGGAGTTCTTGCCGGGAGAGAGCGCGGCGTCGCTGGGATTGACCGGCGAGGAAACCTACGACATCGCGGGACTGGAGGCGCTGGCGCCGGGGCAGGAGGTTCAGGTGCGGGCGACCGCGGCGGACGGGAAGTCCCGGACGTTCCAGGCGCGGGCGCGCATTGATACGCCGATGGAGCTGGCCTATTACCGCGACGGCGGCATTTTGGCCTACGTGCTGAACCAGCTCCACGCCGGCCGCGCCGCGGGCGCGGCGATCGAGGAAGTGTAGTCGGGCGGCGGTGCCGGATTTGCCCTCAGGCGCCGATGTAGCGGGCGTAGAGGGAGCGGGCGGCGGCGGGGTCGTCGGTGCCTTGAATGATGGCGCGGCCGTCGGCGAACAGCGTCATCTCCAGCGGCCCGGTCTGCGGGGCGAAGCGCAGGACGAATTCGTTTTGCCGCACCGTGCCCAGGGATTGCAGGCGCCGCGCCAGGGCGGGCAGGTCCAGCGCGCCGCGGCGGGGGTTGACCTGCACCGCGTTGCGGCCGCAGAGCACGGTGCTGGCGGCGGCGGAGAGCGCCTCCAAATGGACGAAGCGGCGCTGGCCGCAACAGGGGCAGGCGGGGTCGCGAGGCGGGGCAGCTAACTGGCGGAACTCATTGCGCCAAAGATCGGCGGCGGCGAGCGTGGGGCGCAGGGCGGCGGTTTGGCCGGCGCAGAGCTTGATGGCCTCGCCAGCTTGCTGGGCGGCGACCCAATCCACCACGAAGTTCAGCACGCCGGCGGTTTCGCAGGTCTCCGCCGCGCCCTCGGGCCGGGGGCCGAAGACGCACTCCAGGCAGGCGGTGGCGCCGGGGCGGATGGTGAAGGTGCAGCCGTAACTGCCCACGGCGGCGCCGTAGATCCAGGGCAGGCCGCGGGCGACGGCGTAGTCGTTTAGCAGATAGCGGGTTTCGAAGTTGTCGGCGCCGTCGAGCAGGACCTGCGCGCCGGCCAGCAGGCGGCCGACGTTATCGCTGTCCAGGTCGGCGACGACACCGTCCACCCGAGTCAGGGAGTTGATTTGGGCGAGGTGGCGGGCGGCGGCGGCGGCTTTGGGCAGGGCGTCGCGAGCATCGGCTTCATCGAAGAGCCGCTGGCGCTGCAGGTTGCTCCCTTCGACATAATCGCGGTCAATGATGGTGATGTGGCCCACGCCGGCGCGGGCCAAAAGATCGGCCTGGGCCGAGCCCAGCGCGCCGCAGCCGACGATGGCGACATGCGCGGCGGCGAGGCGCGCCTGGCCGGCCGCGCCCAAAGGCGGAAAGCGCGTCTGCCGCGCGTAACGTTCGGCGGCGCTGGCGTCCATGATCCGATTATAGATTTGGCTCTGCCGGAGGCGGCGCAACGGCCGTTCGGGTTGCGGCTTCGGTTGCGCCGACGCGCGGGCTGGTCCCCGGATTTCCGCGCTGGTAGCCGCCCGTTTAGATGCGGTTGGCGCCGCCGCTGGGCGGGCAGGGCGCCGGCCGCCGCTACAGGGCGGTGATGAGGGGTGATCGCCGCCCTAGGCAATTCCGCCTGGCTAAGGCGAGAATGAAAAGACGAGCGCATTGGAGCTGGAGACGACCATCCCCAGGGCGGCGGGGCCGCCCGATTTTGCATGCCCGGCGGCGCCGCGGCCACGGGAGGTATCCGCTTGCCCGCGGCGGGCGCCGGCGCGGCCCGCGGCCGCGCGTTTGCGCCGGCGTTGGGGCGGTTGGCGCAGGCGCCTAGCGGTGATGGTCATGGCGACGGCAGGGCCCTGGATCGCGGCGGCGCAAACGGCGCCGCCGCAGCCGTCCGCTCCGGTGGTGCGGGCGGTGACGGTGCAGCCCGCGCCGGGGCGTTCGGCGGCCAGTTACGCGCCGCTGATCGAGCAAAAAGCCGGCCAGCCGCTGAACGGCGCGTTGGTGCGCCGCACGATCGCCCGGCTCTTCGCCACCGGCGAGTTTGCCGACATTCAAGCGGTCGAATATCCGGCGGCGGGCGGCGTGCGGCTGGTCTTTCAGACCCAGCCCAACTATTTCATCGGCTCGGTGCGGGTGACGAATCCGCCGGAACCCGCCACGTACTCCGAGCTGGTGGAGGCGACGGGCCTCACGCTGGGGCATGTCTTCACGGCGCCGGCGGTGCGCGAGGCGGTGGAAACGCTGGCCAATCGCCTGCGCGGCTACGGCTACCAGCAGGCGCGAATCACGCCCCAGGTGCAAATGAACCGGGCCGAAGCGGTGGCCAATATCACGTTCGCCATCGATCCTGGGCCCCGGGCGCGTTTGGGGTCGGTGCATTTCGCGCTGGCGGTGATCCAGCCGGCGAACTCCACCACGCCGCCGCGGTATCTGCCGGCCTCGGCGCGGGATGCGCGCAGCCTGTTCCAAGTCAGCGGGTTGCGGTTGGGCGAGACCGTGTCGCGGGCGGTGCTGGACCAGGCGGTGCAGCGCATTGAAGACCATTACGGCCGCCATGGCCGGCTGACGGCGCGCGTGCACATCCCCCGGCCGGAGTTCGATCCCAAAACCAATACGCTGGCGGTGCAGTTGCGGGTGAACCCCGGACCGCTGGTCAGCGTGCAGGTGCAGGGGTCGAAGATCAGCGCCGGAGAACTGCGCAAGGACGTGCCGATTTTCCGCGAGCATGCGGCCGATGCCGAGCTGATCGAGGAAGGCCGGGGGAATCTGCAGACGGCGCTGCAAAACCGCGGATACTTCGACGCGCGGGTGGATTATCACCGCTCCATCACGCCCAACGGGGTGCTGCGCATCCTATACACGGTGCGTCCCGGGCCGCAGGAATCGGTGCAGGCGGTGCTGTTCCAAGGGAACCATTACTTCGGCGAGGAAACCTTGGAGGCGCACGTGGCGGTGCAAACCGCCAGCATACTGCCCGACTTCATTCCCGGCAGCCGCGGCCGCTTCAGCCAGGAAATGGCGCAGCAAGACGCCGATTCGATCGCCGGGCTGTACCAAGCCAACGGCTTCGCCCATGTGCGGGTGACGCCGGTGGTGGTGCGCGATTACCAAGGCAAGCCGCACCATATCGCGGTGATCTACCGCATCCACGAAGGGCCGCAGGTGCTGGTGGGCACGCTCACCATCCGCGGCAATCACGCGTTCTCGACGGGGATCATCCGCAACCTGCTGACCATCGCGCCGGGCCAGCCCTATTCCCCGGTGAAGACGGCGACCGACCGGGATTCGATTCTGTCGCTGTATTACAACGCCGGATATGAGCAGGCGCGCATGCAGGTGCGGGTGCATCCCGCCCGCGCCGCCGACCGCATGGACGTGGTGTACACCATTACCGAAGGCCAGCCGGAGTACGTGCACCGCGTGTACATCGGCGGGGAGCGCTTCGTGCGGCGGGAGGTGATCGCCAGCCACTTGCATCTGTATCCCGGCCAGCCGGTCAACCAACTGGCGATGATCAACGCCCAGCGGCGGCTCTACAATCTGGGCTTGTTCACCGACGTCCGTTTGGCGCCGCAGAACCCCGTGGGCGTGCAGCGGCAAAAGAACATTTTGGTCAACGTGCATGAGGCGCGGCGGTGGATCTTCAGCGAAGATCTTGGGCTGCAGGTGCAAAGCGGCACCGGCGCCACCGCCAATGAGTATTCCAGCAGCGGCAGCTCCGTCAGCACGATCTCCTACCTCCAGTTGGTGGGCGGCACGGGCGTCAGTCCGCTCGTGGGGTTCAACGTCACGCGGCTGGCGATGTTCGGCCGGGATCAGACGGCGACGTTCAACAGCCGTTATGGCCGGCTGGAGAAAAGCGCGCTGTTTTCCTACGAATTTCCCCAGCTCCGCGGCCACGCCAGCCTGGCGCTCGATCTCAACGCCTTGTACTCGGACACGCTGAACGTGACCACGTTCCGGGCCATTCGCGAAGACGGCGGCGTGCAGCTCAACGAGCGGGTTAGCCCGTCGCTGCGCTTCGTCTACAGCGCCGATTACCGGCGAATCTCGCTTCCGGTGGTGATCATCAACCCCCAGGAAGTGCCGCTGCTGGGCCAGCCCGTGCAGTTGGTCACGGGCAGCTACAGCGTGGTTCTGGACCATCGCGACAATCCCACCGACACGCATAACGGGTCATACAACACCGCTTCGTTCAGCTTCGCCAAGAGCTTCCGCACCGCGGCGACGGCGACCACGCCGAGCTTCCAGCCGGACAACTTCGCGCGCCTGTACGTGCAGAACTCGACCTATTACCCGCTGTGGCGTCACTGGGTGCTGGCGCGCTCCACGCGGCTGGGAGACGTTGTCCCGTTCGGTCCGGCGGATATTCGCATCGTCACCAACCCAGCGAATGGGCAGACCTATTCCGTCTTCGGCGGCATTCCGATCCCGGAGCGGTTTTTCGCGGGTGGCGCGGACACGCTGCGCGGATTCAGCCTGAATCAGGCGGGACCGCGCGATCCGCTGACCGGCTTTCCGGTCGGCGGCGACGCGCTCTTGATCAACAACGTGGAGCTGCGCTTTCCGCTGATCGGCGCCAACATCGGCGGGGTTTTCTTTGACGATCTGGGCAACGTGTTCACGAATTTCCATGGCCTGCTCCATGCCCTGACGCGCCTTAGCGAGCCGTCCACGACGGATCTGAACTATTTGTCCGACGACGTCGGCTTCGGGCTGCGCTACAAAACGCCGGTGGGCCCGGTGCGCCTGGACTTCGGATACAACCTGAACCCGCCGGAGTATCAGACGGTGGGGGCATTCAAGAAGGGCGGCCCGCAGGTGATCCAAAACGCCGCGTTGCCGCATTTCAACTTCTATTTCAGCGTGGGGCAGACGTTTTGATGATGTGGTTGCTAGCCGCGCTGTTGGGGTTGCCGGGAGGCGCCGGTTTGCGCCGCGCGCCCGCCGCGCCGGCCGCGATGGCGCAGGCGCGGGGCGGCATGGTCGTGGACGCGGTGCGGGCGTCGGTGAACCGGCAGGCCATTCTGGACAGCGACGTGCGCCGGGCGGCTTGGTACAGCCGCCTGGTGGCCGCGCTGCACCGGCCCGGCGGACCGGCCGCGGCGCCGCGGCCGCTGACCGCGGCGCAGCGGCAGCAGGCGCTGGAGCATTTGATCACCGAGGCGCTGCTGGCGCAGGCCCGGCGCCGGGCAGGCGTCACGGTGGACGCGCCGCCGGCCGCGGTGGGCGGGCAGATGCGCCGATTGCGGGCGTTGGCGGGCGGGGGGCGAAACTGGCCGCGGGTCGCGCGGCGGTATCATCTCGACCCCGCCGCGGTGCGCGCCATCCTTGCCAAGCAAATACGGCTGCTGCTGTTCGCCGACGCGCATTGCCGGCCGCGGGCCAAGGTCACCGCGGCGGAGGTGGCGGCATACTATCGCCGCACCTATTTGCCGATGGCCCGCGGGCGCCGCCTCCAGCCCGCGCCGCTGGCGCGGGTTTCCGGCCGCATCCGGGCGATCCTGGTTCAGCAAAAGCTCATGCGGATTGAGCTGCAATGGCTGCACGGGCTCCGCAGAAGGGCGCGCATCCAAATCATTCAACGCCGCTAACCGAGCCATGCCGCGCTGGGCCAAATTCGGATTGATCGCCGCCGCCATCCTGGCCGGGGTGGCTGCGGCGGGATACCTCTATCTGCACACGCGGGATTTCAACCGGCGCATGGAGCGGTTCGTCTCCAGCCAAATCGCCAAGGCGACGGGCGCGCGGGTGACGTTCGCGCGCTTCCGCGTGACGCTGCATCCCTTGGGCGTGGTGGTGCGCGGCGTGGTCGTGCGCGGCCGGGAAGCGCCGAAGCAACCGCCGCTGGCCACCATGAACCGGCTGCGGGCGCGGGTGCGGGTGGTGCACATTTTTCCGCCGGCGATTCAGGTCTTGCGCGTGCAGGTGACGCATCCGGTGATGAACGTCTATTACCTGCTGGATGGATACACCGACCTGCCGCAGCCGCCGCATCCGCCGCCCGCCAACCAGCCCTTGGCGGAACCGGTGTTCGCCTTCGGCATCCGGCAACTGGACGTGCGCGAAGGCGTCCTGCGCTACCGCAACCGCCAGATTCCCCTGGCGGCGCATCTGGTGGACGTCCACACCGGGCTGAAGTACGTTCGCGGCCATTACCAGGGGCTTTTCGCCTTCCGGCATGGGGTGGTGCGCTACGATGGCCGGCCGCCATTGCCGCAGAGAGCGGAGGTGCGGTTCACGCTGTGGCCCAACGACGTACGCATTGATCAGTTGCACTGGCGCGGAGACGGCGTGCGGCTGGCGGCGCACGCAATGATCCACGACTTGGCGCAACCGCGGGTGCAGGCACATTACCGCTTGCGGTTCCAGTTGGCGCGGTTTGGGCCCTGGGCCGGCACGCCGGTGGTCGCGGGCGCGGCCCGGGCCGCGGGGGTCTTCGATTGGAGCGTGAGCGCTTGGCAAACGCGTGGCCATATGGTGGTGGCGGGGCTGGGGCTGCGCCGGCCCTGGGCCCTGGCCGGAATTCGCGCCCAAGGCGCATTTCGCGCGGACAATGCGGGATTGGCACTGCCCGCGCTGTACGTGACCGGCGCCGGCGGCCATGGGCAGCTGGCGGTGCGCTATGCCCAGTGGCGGCGTTTGCAGGTGACGGGGCAGCTGCGGGGCTTCCATTTGCAGCGCCTGATGCGCACGTCGGCGGGGCTGGGCGCGCCCCAGCCGCCGGCCCTGCTGCCGCCGTTGGCGGGAATTGTATCGGCGCGGATTCAGCTGCGGGCGCGCCAGCCGTTGGCGCGCACCCTGCGGGTGCATGCCGCGGTGCGGATCGTGCCCGAACGCCGGCCGGCGCCGGCGGGAGGGCAGGCGCCGCTGCCCGTGACGGCGGAGCTGACCGCAAGCGTGGGTGCCGGGCGCTGGTCCGCGCAGGTGCGGCGGCTGGATATTACGGCCTCCGAACTGCATCTCCAGGCGCATGGCCGGCTCGGTTCCACCGGCGGCCGGCTGGCCTTCGCGGCGGCCATTCCGCGCTTGGCCGCCTGGCGCAGCCACATTGCGCCCTGGCTTCGCCGGTTGCCGCACGCCTCAGTGGCGCCGCCGGTGGCGGGCGAGTTGCGGATCAGCGGTGAGACCAGCGGCAACTGGCGCGCGCTGGCGCTGCGCCTGACCGTGGCGGCGCGGCGGCTGCGGCTCGGGCCGGCGGCGGCCGACGCGGTGAATTTGCAACTCCATGTGACGCCCGGCCAGCTGGCGATTTCGCAGGCGTCGTGGCGGCTGGATGGGCAGCGCGCGACGCTGGCCGGAACAGTTGGCTTGCGGCACTTTCTGCCCGCGGCTTCCAGCCCGCTTTCCCTGCGGCTGGCCGCCCATGGTCTGCGGCTAGCGGCGATCGAAGCGCAACTCGGGATCTGGGCCGGCGTGCGGATTCCGTCCGTCGCGCCGCGGAAAGGCCGCGTCGCGGCGACGCTGGCGCTGAGCGGAACCATGGCGCAACCCCGGGCGGAGGGTCCGGTGAGTCTTACCGGCGGACGCGCCGATCACTTGCCCCCGATGACGGTGGCGGCGCAGTTGGCGGTCACGCGCCGGCAGGTGGCCGCGACCGCCCTGGCGCTGCGCTGGGGCGGCGGCGCGGCCATCACCGGCGCGGCGGGCTACGATTGGCAGCAACATACCCTCACGGCTGATCTGCGCGGCGCCGGGATCGCCCTGGCGGAAATCCCCGCCTTGCAATCGCCGCAATTGGCGGTCGCCGGAGAGGTGTCGTTTCGTTTGCATGCCTCCGGGCCGATGGCGCGTCCCCAGGGGACGTTGAGCGTAACCGCCACGAATTTGCGCGGCGGCGGCCAGCCATTGGGTTCGTTGCAGGCGGAGGTCACCGCCAATGGGCGCTCCGCCAGCCTCCAAGCCACCGCCGGCCTCCCCGGTGGAACGGTGCGGCTGCAAGCGACGTTGGGGGAAAGCGCGCCCTATCCGCTCTCGGCCACCGCGAATTTCCAGCACTACGCCATTGACGTCCTGCTGCGGCGCTTTACCGGCTTTCAACTCGGTCCCGGCAGCCAGGTCAGCGGCCAGGCGACGCTGCACGGGGTGCTCAGCCATCCCCAGGCGTTGGTGGCGGAGGCTAGCCTGAACCCGGTCCGGCTGGAGGTCGGCGGCGTGGCGCTGCACAATCAAGGCGCCATTCAGTTCACCTTGGGGCATCAGGTGCTCACGCTGGCGCCGATGAAGATCACCGGCACCGACACCGATTTCACGTTGGCCGGGAAAGTGGATTTGGACGGGGCGCGGCGGTTGCAGGGAGAAGCGCGGGGCCGGGTGAATTTGGTTTTGCTGCATGCGCTGAACGGCAGCGTGCACTCCTCCGGCGAGATCGTGCTGACGGCCCAACTCGGCGGCACGCTGCAAAAGCCCGCGGTGACCGGAACGCTGGCGGTGCGCGACGCCAGCCTGGCGGCGGAGCAGTTGCCGGTGGCCTTCGACAGCATCAACGGCTTGCTCCGCTTCACCGGCCAGCACGTGGATATCCAGCATCTGACGGCGCAGACCGGCGGCGGACAGATCGCGCTCAGCGGCTTCGCCGCCCGCACCGCCTCCGGCTTTACCGTGGCGCTCAACGCCCGCGGCGAGGGCATGCGCGTGCGCTACCAGGGGCTGAGCGGCGCCGGCAATCTGAATCTGCACTTCGCGGGCAATCAAAATCAGATGCTGCTCTCCGGCGAGGTCGAACTGACGCGGGTGGCCCTGGCGCCGAACTTCGACTTCGCGTTGTTTTTGGCCAACCAGCGCGCCGCTATCGCCCCGCCGGCGCCCAATTCCTGGCTGAACCGCGTGCATTTGCAGGTGCACGTGGTCACCGGGCCCAGCGTGGGCATCGCCATCTCCGCCGCCCGGGTCAGTTTTCAGGCCGATCTCCAGGTGCAAGGCACCCTCGCCAACCCCATCCTGCTGGGTCGGATGACCGCCTCCCGCGGCGAGATCTTGTTCGCCGGCCAGGACTATCGGATCAGCAAGGCGGAAGTGACCTTCGCCAATCCCTTCCGCATCGAGCCCCTGCTGGATGTCAGCCTCACCACCAACGTGCAGCAGTATCGCATCACGCTCAACATCTCCGGTCCCGCCGACCGGCTGGACATCACCTATCGCAGCGATCCTCCGCTCACTTCCTCGGATATCGTCGCCCTGTTGGCGACGGGGCAGACGCAGGAGGCGCAAAACTTCGCCAGCCAGCAAAGCGCCGCCAGCTTCGCCGGACAAAGCGAGCAATTGCTGGGACGGGCGCTGGAGAGCCTGGTCAGCAGCCGCTTGCAGCGCATCTTCGGCGTCACCCAGATCCAGTTCAATCCCAACGCCCAGGGCTTTGGACCCACGGCGCAGACCACGGTCACCATCGAACAGCAAGTTCGCCGCAACGTGAAGGTCACCTATACGCAGAACCTGACCAACAGCGCCGAGGACATCATCCGCGTGGATTGGACGTTGACGCCCAATCTCGGCATCACCGTGAGCCGCAGCCAATTCGGGCTGTACGGGCTCAGCCTGCATTTCAGCCAGCGGGCCAGGTGATTCTCGACTGTTTAGGGTTCCAAATTCGGGACTGATTCTGTAACATTGAATGCCTAATCGCCTGGTCTCTTGTCCGGTGTCGCCGGTCTGGGGCGGAGCGCGGTCATTTTTGCCATTGCACGGGGAGTGTGCGGACATGCCGGACGGAAATACTCTGAGTGAACGTGTGAGTCGTTGGGGGATTGCTCTAATCGTGGTGCTGGCCTTGAGCGGCGCGGCGTGGGCGCAGGCGACCACGTCCCTGCGGGGCGCGGTCACCGATCCCTCCGGGGCTGCGGTGCCGGGCGCGGTGGTCACCATCGCCAATGGCGCGACCGGATTGGCGCGGACCACGGTCACGGCCGCGAATGGCCGGTACGGCTTCGCCGCGGTGCTGCCGGGCACCTATACGCTGACGGTGAAAGCGCATGGCTTTTCCACCTACGAACGGCCGGGCCTGCGGCTGCGCGTGAGCCTGCCGGCCAGCGTGAATGTCGCGCTGCGCGTCGGGCAGGTCAGCTCTACCGTGGAAGTACGCAGCGCCGCGCCGCTGCTGAACACCACCGACAATAGCCTGGGCCAAACCATGGGCCACACGGCGATCCAAAGCCTGCCGATCAAGGCGGAGAACCTGAATCTGCTGCTCAGCCTTCAGCCCGGCGTCGTCTTCACCGGCACGAAAGGCTTGGACAGCGGCTACCGCGGCGGCTCGGTGGACGGCGAGCGCACCAACCAGAACAACGTGACGCTGGACGGCGTCAACAATAACGACATCTTCGGCGGCGCGGGCTTCAGCGGCGTGCTGCCCTCGACGCCGTTTTCGGTGCAGGAGTTTCGCGTCACCACCTCCAACTTCAGCGCCAAGGCGGGCCGCACCGCCGGCGCGCAGGTGGCCTTGGTGACCAAGGGCGGCACCAACCAGTACCACGGCTCGTTGTATGAGTTCAACCGCAGCGACGTTGGCCTGGCCAACGAGTTCTTCCTCAAGACCGCGCAGTTGGAGAACTGCCCGGCCAATTCACCCATCAACTGCAATCAGCCCTCGCACCTGGTGCGCAACGTCTTCGGCGGCACGATCGGCGGGCCGATCCTGCACAACAAGCTGTTCTTCTTCTTCAACTATGAAGGCCAGCGGCAGTCGCAGGGCGCCAGCGTCGAGGACACCATTCCGAGCGCCACGCTGCGGCAAGGGATCATTCAATATCAATGCGCCACCGCCAGCCAGTGCCCGGGCATGAACGTCACCGGCCTGGACGGCAAGTCCTACCCGATCGCCCCCGGCTACTACGGCCTCGGCCCGGCGCAGCTGAAGCAGATGGATCCGCTAGGCATCGGGCCGAGCAAAGTGGCGATGAGCTACTTCAACTCCTTTCCGCTGCCCAATGCCGGCGGCGTGGTGGATGCTCCCAACTACGGCGGCTATCGCTTTTCCGCGCCGACGCAAAATAAATACAACTGGTACATCGGCCGCTTCGATTACAAGATCAGCGACAACCAGAGTCTGTTCTTCCGCGGTACGGCGGTGGATGACAACGCCCTGGGCACGCCGTTTCTGCCCGGCGGGCCGCCGCAGACCACGACCACCGACCTCAGCAAGGGCTTTGCCCTGGGCTACACCGTCGTCGGCGGCCCGGACTTCGTCAACAGCCTGCGGTATGGCCTGACGCGGCAAAGCATCGGCACCATCGGCGATTCCACCCAGCCGTGGGTGTTCATCCGCCAGTTGAGTCAAGGCATTACCCGCTCCGGGCGCGTCCTCGCGCCGGTACAGAACCTGATGGATACGGCCAGTTGGCAGGATGGCAGCCACAACTTTTCCTTCGGCGCCAACTTCCTGTTCGTCAACCGCTTTTCGCAGAACGACTACAACTCCTTCAGCAACGCCTTGACCAATTCCGATTGGGTGTCTTCCGGCGGTTTCGCGGGTAAGGGCGACCAATTGGATCCCGCCGCCAACGGTTTTCCCGCGGTTGCGGCCGGCGGCACCAATGCCTATGACTTTCCGCTCGCCGGCCTGATGGGCATCGCCAGCGAAATTGACACCACGTACAACTACAACATCACGAGCCTGACCCAGGCCACGCCGATCGCCCAAGGCTCCCCGGTCACGCGCAATTGGCTCACGCGTGATTACAATCTGTTCGCGCAGGACACCTGGCAGATGACGCCGGATATTTCCGTCTCCTACGGCCTCAACTATCAATTGATGACGCCGATCACGGAGACCAACGGCCAGGAGGTGCTGCCCAACATCAACATGGGGCAGTGGTTCAATACCCGGGCCGCGAACATGAAGAAGGGCATCCCGTCCAACCAGGACCAGCTGATCGCGTTCCAGCCGGCCGGTGCATTCTGGCATCGCTCCGGGCTCTACAGCATGCAGCAGAACTTCGCGCCGCGCTTCGGCGTGGCCTGGTCGCCGCGCCCGCACGGCGGGTTGCTAAAAACGCTGTTCGGCGACGGTCAAAGCGCGATCCGCGGCGGCGCCGGCATCTTTTATGACTACTTTGGGCCGTCGCTGGCGCTCAGCTACAGCGACAGCGGCTCGTTCGGGCTGACCAGCCAGGTGCAGAATCCCTCAGGTCAGCTCAGTCTGGCCAATGCGCCGCGCATCACCAGCATGAACGTGATCCCCACCACCGCCAATAATGGCGCGTCCCTGGTGCCGGCGGCGCCCTCCTCGACCTATCCGACCGTTTACCCGGTCGGCGCCGAGGCCATCGCCCGGGGGATTGACCAATCGCTCCAGACGCCCTATTCGATTGCCGCCAACTTTACGATCGAGCGGCAGCTTCCCGGCGGGGTGGTGATGGATCTGGGGTACGTCGGCCACTTCTCCCGGCACACGCTGGTGCATCAGGACATCGCCATGCCGACGGACTTGGTGGATCCCAAGACGGGCATTGATTACTTCGCCGCCGCCACCCGATTGTCGCAGCTGGCGCGGCAGAACACTCCCGATAGCGCCATCAGCGCCTCGGTAATTGGGCCCACGGCGCAGTATTGGACGGACATGTTCCAAACCGGCAACAACTGCGGCAACGGCGCCGCGGGTCAGTGCTATCCGCTGGTGAACGCCGGCACGCCGCTGGCCGGAGGTACAAATGGTCCTACCACCACCTCCAGCCTGTTGGAGGCCACCTACTCCAACTTCGCGTCGAATCTGTACAACGAGACTTCCGCGTTGTACCTGATGGACCTGTACAGCTACCCGGCGCTGCCCGTCACCGGTGCAAACAGCTTCTACAACAGCCAGTTCTCCTCGCTCTACGTCTGGCGGTCCATTGGCTGGGCCAACTACAATGCCTTTCAGTTCGGCCTGCACAAGCAGTTCAACAACGGACTGCTGTTCGGCTTCAACTACACCTTTTCCAAGGCGCTAGGCATTGGCTCGATGCCGGAGTTCGGCACCGGCAGCGATTCGACCATGATCACCAACTCCTGGAACGTCGGCCAGATGTATGGTCCTAGCGCCTTTGACCTGCGGCACCAGATCAGCGGCTACTGGGTCTGGCATCTGCCATTCGGCAGGGGCCAGTACTTTGCGCCCAACGCCGGCGGCTTCCTGAACGCTCTCGTCGGCGGCTGGAAGTTCTCCGGCACCACGCGCTGGACCTCGGGACTGCCGGCCAGCGCCTTCATGGGCTTTGTTTGGCCGACCAACTGGGAGGAGATGGGCCTGGCCAATCGCAACAGCAACCCGCTGGTGTTTGGTTTGAGCAACAACAATGGCCAGCCCAATCTGTTCGCCAACCAAAGCCAGGCGCTCAATGCGTTCAGCTATGCGTTTCCCGGCCAGAGCGGCGTGAAGAACAACATCCGCGGCGGCGGCTACTTCGGCGTGGACGTGAGCCTGGCGAAGCAGTGGACGATCCCAGGCACCGAGAACCAGCACATCCAGGGCCAGGCCAACATCTATAACCTGACCAACACGCCGAACTTCGATCCGAATAGCGCGCAGTTGGACTGGGCGTCGTCGAGCACCTTCGGCGATTACACCAGCACGCTCAACAGCCCGCGCGTGATGGAGTTCTCGCTGGTTTACTCGTTCTAGCCGCCAAAATTCCTAGCGGTCTTCCATGGGCGGGCAGCGATGCCCGCCCTTATTCTTGGCGGGACGACCGCCGCGGCACGATGCCTGGTTCGAGCGGGTGCGGCCGTGCGCGACCGTGGCGGGGCCGCTAGGCGGCGCGCCGCGCCGCCAGGCTGGAGCGCAGGGCGGCGAGTTCCCGGCCCAGTTGGGCCCGGTCGGTTTGCGCGCTGCGGCGCTCCGCCTCGGCCCGCTGGGCGGCATCAGCCAAACGATCGAGCTTACCTCCCAGTTCCGCCAGCCTGGCCTCGATGCGCTGGCCGTAGGCGGCGATCCGTTCCAGGTTGTCCTGCATCTTCAGCAGCGCGGTAGCAAAGTTGCCCTGCTGGTCGGTGACAAATTGCATTGCGCCTTCCGCTTCATCTGGGGTCATTGCGACCTCCTGCACCGCCCTCATCCCCGATGCCCGGGGGCCCGATGCCCGGGGGGCTGGAAATATCGGATGCCGGCCATGCCCGCCGCGCCCGCCGCCAGGCAAGTGGCAATGTTTTCTTCTGTGACGCCGCCCAAGGCGAGCACGCGGGCGTGCGCGGCGGCGGCGCGCAGCGCCTCGATCCCGAGGGGGACGGCGCCCGGCTTGGACGGCGTGGGGAAGATGGGCGCCAAAAGGCAGAAGTCGGCCCCGTCGCGGGCGGCTGCGGCAGCTTCCGCCGGCGAATGGCAGCTGCGTGTAATCAGAAATCCCGCGGGCGCGGCGCGCCGCACCGCCGCCACCGGAACTCCCGTGGCGGGAAGGTGAACGCCGGCGGCGCCAACCGCGAGGGCGATATCCCAGCGGTCGTTAATCAGCAGCTTGCCCCCGGTTCCCGCCAGGCGTGCCTGCGCCGCTTGCGCCAACGCGAATAGTTCGCGGGCTGGCAAGTCCTTTTCCCGCAACTGGATAAGCGTCGTCCCCTGCCGGGCTACGCGGCCCACGCAATCCAATAAGGTGGCAATGCGATCCCCGGGCGCACCCGGCAAGAGGGATCGGTCGGTGATGTAGCAACGGATCATGGGCGGACCGTGGGCGGGCTTTGCGGCGTGCGGGGTCGCCGCTAACGCGGCGCAAAAGAGGCCCGGCCCCTACCCTAGCGTGGCAGCCGGATCAGTTCGCCGGTTCCCAGCCAAAGGTTGATCAATCCCCAGCCGGTCACCGCCCCGCGCACATAAGGACTGAGCGGCCACCCGCGCAGCCAAGCCCAATTCTGGAGGAAATAGTTGTGCTGCCAAACCCCGGCCCAGGGCAGAACCAGCAGTAGTAAACCCAACTCCAGCAACGCCAAAGCGACGATCGCCCGGCCCCCACGGGAAGCCAGACTCCGGCCCCGGGCGACCGCGGATTGCGGGTCAACGGTCGGGGACGAGGACGCCATGCCGCATGATACAACGCCGTCGGCTCCGCCGCCGTCAACCCCAACACAACAATTGCCCCGACCCCCGCCTGGTTCGGCCGCCCTGCCACAGCTGGCGCCGGGTCGGTCGCGGGTGCCGTGGACCGGGCCCGCGTCCAGCCTTTTCGCGCGGAGCTTAGCCTCATCGCGGGGGCCCATCGGCCGGCTCCTCGGTAGTGTCTCAGTTTGAAATCCGGCGGGAATTGCCGAGACGCCGCTGGGCGCGATAATGGGGCATGCCCAAGCGGCCCCGCGACCCGAACCAGCTTGCCAAGGCCATTGTGGACATCGCCACGGGCGAAACCGAGGATCGGGTTAGCCAGAAGAAGCGGAATCCAGGGTCCAAGGGAAGGGCCGGTGGATTAAAGGGAGGACCAGCGAGGGCAGCGGTTCTCAGCCCCGATCAACGCTCCGATATCGCGCGCAGCGCGGCCGGCGCGCGTTGGAAGAGGGCCTAGGCGGCGGTCACCTTAGCGGTAGGCTTTGGACTCGCCACCTGTGCCGCCTGGCGCTCCGCGACGTCATCGGTGTAATCTAGTATCAGCTTGATCTCCGGCCTCGTACCGCGCGCCTGATCGTTGTAGACGTCCACGTCCGTTTTCAGTTGGAGGTTATCCCCAACTATCTGCTCACGGCGTTGGGTGAACGCCCGCTCCATGTGGTCGTGGCTGGCGAACCCCATCACACCCCAAAAGGTTTGCTGGACGCCTCCCCTTGAAACCCGGACGGCGTGATTGACGCGGTAGCGGCGCCCGTTCGCGTCCTCCGCGTACTCGTCGCGGAGGGCCTTCGACATCTGGGCGGCCAGGACATTGAGCGGATCCGCCTGCGGTAGCGAGATCAGACCTTTGTCAACGGCCCATTCGATAGCCTCGCGGGCGCTAGACGGCTGGTGCTCGCGGTCGCCGTCGAATTGGTGCCAGATTCTTTGCAGCCGCTCTGCTCTTGTCATGGTTTCACCTACAGTGTCACGGGAGCGATATGGCCCCACCCATCTACGATCGTCCCTGAATTAACTACGAACTGCCTGATCCTCACCAAGTGCCGGGTCAGGTAGTCGTACCGGCCCAATTGTCTCCGCACTTGTCCGATCACAATCCCCGGGTGGCGATGATGCAGCCGCGCAAATGCAACGACGTCCTTCTCGTAATAAAAAGGGTGCTTCCGCGCCATGAATCCATCCAGTTTCCCGGTGCCGCAGAAGTCAGCCGCCGCCTCGTTTGCCGCTCGTTCCTCCTCCGCACCGGCGGAAGGGGCGGAGTCCAGATCTACGTCTACCACCTCGCGCTCCTGGCCGCCATCACGCCGCAGGACGTGTTCGCATTCATGCCTCAAAACGAACCAGAAGTTATCAATCCTGTCGTGCTGGAGCGACATCCCGATCACCGGCGATTTTGCGTCGAGCCAAAGGCAGACGCCATCGATCTTGGCGTTCGGGAGCTTTTCCACCACCACGAACCGGACGCCACACTCAGACAGGACACGGGGGACGTGCCGCGCTTCGTCGGGGGCGACCATTAGGCGCTCCAGCTTGCCCAGTGCTGAACGGAGGCCATTTTCGGAATATGGCTTTGCTGGAAACTCGCGCGCGACCTGCCGGACGCGAAACAACCACGCGAGCTGCGCAGGACTGATGTCCCGCTGCTCGCGGGCGGTCCTCTTGGCGGCGTGGTCCAGGTGAGGGACCTGTGCCGCCGAGTGCACGTTAAAGAACCGAGCGAGCTGCGTCTCAAGCATCGCGGCGTCCGTCGGCTCGATCCACTGCCTCCGGATCATTTCGCGCACAGGGTAAACGCTCTGCAATTGACGCCTAGCCGCCACGCTCGGGTCAGGGAGGCGGGCCTGAGCCAAGTCGAAGGACTGTTGCAGGCTCGCGAAGAATTCGGCGGGAACGTCGAAGGCTGCCCCGAGAGCCTTGGCCATCTCCGGACTGATTCCGCGCTTGCCGTTGAGAATCGGGCTCAGGGTCTGGTCCGAGCACCCGAGGATGAACGCAAGATCGCGTTGTGACCACCCGCGCGCTTCGATCTCTTCCCGGATGTACTGGCCTGGGTGCGCGACCCAAGCAGGACCCATGTTTGGCATAGCCGCTTCCTTCAGTCGTGGTTCCATACCCGCAGAATGGTCACTTTGTTCGGAATTGACGTTGCGTCGAGCGTGAATACCACCCGAAACTGCTGGTTCAATCTGATCGAACGCTCGCCTGAGCCCAACTTCTCGTAATGAAGGCTCTTCCAGTTTCTCAGCGTCCTCTCGTCCGGGGCGGCGCGAATGACGGCCAACTTTCGCCGCATGGAGTTTATGACGGAGACGGGCAGTCGTATAGAGGCGGCCCGGTCGGTTTCGACGAGGGCGAGCGTCTTGTCCCGAAATTCGATCTCCATTGGGTCCCATTCGGCTCCCCTAACCAGCAGTCTACCGAGCGCCACCACGACAGTCAAGTACCGGATTAATTAAAGCCGTTAAAGTGACACTTGTGCTTGACAGGTGCCGTTGGTTCCACTACGCTTGGGTCATGAACCGCCTCCCGCTTGAGACCCGCGCCCGGATCATCGGCCTTCTGGTCGAGGGAAACAGCCCGCGTGCCGTGACGCGGCTGGTCGGTTGCTCGATCAACACCGTTACCAAGCTGCTAATAGACGTGGGGACGGCGGCGGCGGCGCACCACAACGAAACGGTCCGCGACCTGCGGGCGCGGCGGATTCAGTGCGACGAAATCTGGTCGTTCGTCGGCGCGAAGGCGAAGAACACCACCAAGAAGCAGCGCGGCGGCGGGATGGGCGATGTGTGGACCTGGGTCGCGCTGGACGCCGATTCCAAGCTCTGCGTGTCCTACCTGGTCGGAGGCCGCGACGGCGGCTGGGCGTTTGATTTCATGTGCGACGTTGCGGCGCGGCTAAAGAGCCCCGTGCAGGTCACCACGGACGGCCACGCGGCCTACCTGAATGCGGTGGAAGGGGCTTTCGGCCTGGACGTGGACTTCGCCACGCTGCACAAGATTTATGGGGCAGTGCCGGAAGAAGATCAGCGCCGTTACAGCCCGGCGCGGTGCATCGGTTCCGACATGAAAACCGTCATCGGCAACCCCAACCCCGAGCACGTTTCCACTAGCTTCGTGGAGCGGCAGAATCTCACGATGCGCATGTCTATGCGGCGGTTCACGCGGCTGACCAACGCCTTTTCAAAGAAGTTGGACAACCACGCGCACGCAGTGGCGCTGCATTTTCTTCACTACAACTTCGCCCGCATCCACAAGAGCCTCCGGGTCACGCCCGCTATGGAAGCTGGAATCGCGGACCACGCTTGGACGCTGGAAGAGATCGCGTCCCTGGCCGATTGGCCAGATGTCAAACGCGCCACCGCATAAGAGAGATCTTGGTAGATCGTCGAGTTGCCACGCCTGCGGTACGCATCCATAATAGGAGTATGCCTACGGTGCGTCTTGTGCGCGTTGAAGCCAATCTGGGGTTGACGTGCTTCCGCGTGAAAAGCGGGAAATGGATCGGTATTTGTGAGCCATTGAAGCTCACCGTGCAGGCTGAGACGTGGAATGAGCTGCTAGAGAGCTTCGGCGAAACGCTGGATGCCGTTCTTGGCGATCTTCTGGCCGCTAATGAACTGCGACAATTTTTCCGGGACAAAGGATGGGTGGCCAGCGACCCGATTCCACGCCGCGACGGGCGCGTCCGGTTCGACGTTCCGTTCACGCCTTCTGTAGTTCCAATACAGTCGCATGGTACGCCGAGAGCACTTCGTCAATAAGCTCCGCGCTCTCGACTATACCTTCAAGGACGAGAGAAAACGGGTGCGCATCTGGCGCAAGCGCGGCGGCACGCATTACATCTCGGTGCCGAAATGCGACCTGCTTGAGGAAACCTACGTCCACAGCACGCTACGCCAAGCTGGCTGCCAGGAGGCGGAAATCCAGGCTTTCATCAAGTCCGCCAATGGCTAGCCGACAGGCATACCCAAACTGAGACACTACCGGCTCCTCCGGCCTGCGGCGGAGCGGGGCACTCCTGACATATAATTAAGAAGCGTCGGCGGCGGGGCGGATCCTTGCAATTGGAGTTCTCTTCGCTTAGAATCTGATATTTGCGCGCTGTGGCCCAACGGTCGTAGTGCGTCAATGGCCTTGTCTCCGGCGCGCGGCGTGCTTGAGCTGGCGTAGCTCAGGTGGTAGAGCAGCTGATTTGTAATCAGCCGGTCGGGGGTTCGAGTCCCTTCGCCAGCTCCACCTCCGAGGTGGCGGCAAGGTGCGTCGGACCGTGGACAGGTGGGTGAGTGGTTAATACCAACAGACTGTAAATCTGTCGCCCCTTGGGGCTACGGAGGTTCGAATCCTCCCCTGTCCACCATGGGTTTTGCAGGCAGCGTTGGAGTTGAGTCGAGGTAGGAAGTAGTGGCGGTTTGGTGGCGCAATCCGGAGAGAGCAAGCCGCGATGCACGGTTTCCCTCCGGCGCAGGTCCGCAGGCAGCGGCCGTGGCGCGGCGCCGGGAGATCCGGCGTTGGCTGGCGGTGGCCGCCTACGGGTTGTTGCTGGCTTTGACGTTTGCGACGATCACGGATCGCCGCTTATTGTGGTTTTCGGTTACGGTGCTTCTGGTCCTGCTGGCATTGACGCTATTCCGCGCGGAAGCGGAAGGCGTCCCCGCCCCCTGGAACCGCGCTGCCGACGGCGTTTCGTCGCCGGCGGCGAACGGCTCCCCAGAATCCCCTCCGAAAACTGAAACCTAGGTTGGCCGATGTAGCTCAGTCGGTAGAGCGCGTCCTTGGTAAGGACGAGGTCACCGGTTCAAATCCGGTCATCGGCTCCAGCATTGGGTCCGCCCTGGGCGGGAGTAACTCAGTGGTAGAGTGTCAGCCTTCCAAGCTGAACGTCGCGGGTTCGAATCCCGTCTCCCGCTCCAAACCGCGGGCGGTGGGGAACAGAGATTAAGGCGAGGGCACGCAATTGGCGAAAGAGAAATTTGACCGCAGCAAGCCGCACGTAAACGTGGGGACGATCGGGCACATAGATCACGGGAAGACG
>DAHUYO010000042.1 GCA_027315185.1 Acidobacteriota bacterium | reverse complement strand
GTAGATCGGCGTGATCTGATTGATGGTCACCAACTGGGAGCTGTTGGCTTGCACCATATTGCCGGGATGCACCAGCAACGCCCCGGTGCGGCCGTTCATGGGCGAGGCGATGGTGCAATAGCTCAGGTTGAGTTGGGCGGTTTGCACCGCCGCCTTATCGGCGGCGATGGAGGCCGCCAGTTCCTGCGCGGCCGCCTGCATCTGATCGTTCTGCTCGCGGGAGACGATGCCCTGGTGGGCCAGTTGAGCGTAGCGCTTGGCGTCGGCTTCGGCCTGGGCGTAGTTGGCCCGGTCCTTGGCCAAATTGGCGTTGGCCGAAGCCAGCGCGGCCTGGAAGACGCGGGGATCAAGATGAAACAGAACCTGACCGCGATGAACGTAATCTCCCTGCTGAAAGGTTGCGGCCAGCAGCTGCGCGCTGACCTGGGCCTCCACCGAAACGGTGGAAAAGGCCTGCACGGAGCCGATCGCGTCGAGCCGCGTTGGGACGCTGGCACGAGTGACCTGGGCCACCGTCACCGGGGTTGGGGGCGCGGCGGCGGCATGAGCGGCGGGCCGCCGGCAGCCCGCCAACGCCGCCGCGAAGGCCACGATGGCAATGGCCATGCCGACCGCGCTCCGGTGTGGGGTGGAAGTAGGCCGGACGATGGACATTGTTCGATTGTACCGAGGCCCGTGGGCGCACTTCGGGCTTCCTGCTCATACGCCCTACCGCCGCGGCGGGTTACCCGAAACGTCGCGGACCGAATCGTCGCGGGATGGATGCCACGCAGCCGAGGGCGGCGGCCCTCAGCGGCTGGCTTGCGGGACCGGCCGAATCCCATCCGGGCGCCGGGAACGCCCCACCGATGGGGCAGGGCGGATGGCGCGCCCGCGATGCGAGGGGAACTCCTCGGCATGGGGAGGCTTCTCGCCCGGACGCCTGCGGTTTCCCTTTTCGCCCCTACTCAGCTCCCCTGCTAAACTAAGGTAGTACCGCATGAAAATCGGCGTGGTGGTGTTCCCAGGCAGCAACTGCGACCGCGACGCGCATGGCGCCGTCATCCGCGCCGGCCAGCAGGCGGTCTGGCTGTGGCATGGCTCGGCGGAGCTGGAGGGCGTGGAGGCCATCATCCTGCCTGGCGGCTTCAGCTACGGCGACTATCTGCGCACCGGCGCCATCGCCCGCTTCTCGCCGATCATGGAAGCGGTGCGCCGCTTCGCCGCGCAAGGCGGTCCGGTGCTGGGCATCTGCAACGGATTTCAAATTCTGTGCGAGGCCGGCTTGCTGCCCGGCGCGCTGCTGCGCAACGCGGGTCTGCGCTTCGTTTCCCGCCCGGTCTATCTGCGGGTGGAGACGGCCGACACGCCGTTCACGCGGGGCTGCGGGCGCGGGCAGGTGCTGCGCATGCCGGTGGCGCACGGGGAGGGCAATTATTTCGGCGACGCCGCGACGCTGGCCGCGCTGGAGCGGGAACATCGCGTGGTGTTCCGGTATGCCGATGCCGCCGGCAACGTCACCGCCGCCGCCAACCCGAACGGTTCGCGGGCCAACATCGCCGGCATCTGCAACCGTGAACGGAACGTCGTCGGGCTGATGCCCCATCCGGAGCGCGCCATTGAGCCGGCGCTGGGCTCCGAGGATGGGCTGGCCCTATTTCATTCCCTCACCCTGGCGTCCGCCGCCATCGGCGCCTAGGCGCAGGGCTGGGGACCGGTTTCGCCATGTCCTTCACCGCGGAGCAGTTGCAGCGCCAAGGCCTGACGCCCGAGGAATATGCGCGCATTCGCGCGCTGCTGGGGCGAGAGCCGAACGGCGTCGAGCTGGCCATCTTCGGCGTCATGTGGAGCGAGCACTGCTCCTACAAATCCAGCCGCCCGCTGCTGAAGCAACTGCCGACCGACGGGGCGGTGGTGCTGCAAGGGCCGGGGGAAAACGCCGGCGCCATTGACGCGGGGGATGGGTGGGCCTGCGTCTTCAAGATCGAGTCCCACAATCACCCCAGTTACGTCGAGCCCTTCCAGGGCGCCGCCACGGGCGTCGGCGGGATTCTGCGGGATATTTTCACCATGGGCGCGCGACCGGTGGCGATCATGGATTCCCTGCGCTTCGGGCCGCTGGAGGCGGATGCGGCCGCGGGCGTTGCACCGCAAACGGCGGCGCGCAACCGGGCCATTTTGCACGGCGTGGTCGGCGGCATCTCGCATTACGGCAACTGTTTCGGCGTGGCCAACCTGGGCGGGGAGACGATGTTCGATGGCGGGTACAGCGGCAATCCGCTGGTGAACGCCTTCGCGCTGGGGCTGGCGCGGCGCGACCAAATCTTCTACGGCCGGGCGACGGGCGAAGGCAACCCGGTGATCTATGTCGGCGCAAAGACCGGGCGCGACGGCATCCACGGCGCGACGATGGCTAGCGAGGAGTTTTCCGCCGCCTCCGAAGCCAAGCGGCCCAACGTGCAGGTCGGCGATCCGTTCCTGGAGAAGCTGCTGCTGGAAGCCTGTTTGGAGGCGATGGCCTCCGGCGCGGTGGTGGGCATTCAAGACATGGGCGCCGCCGGGCTGACCAGTTCGAGCTGCGAGATGGGCGGGCGCGCGGGGATGGGCATTGATCTGGATCTGGACCGCGTGCCGCAGCGGGAAGCGGCGATGACGGCCGAGGAAATGATGCTGAGCGAGAGCCAGGAGCGCATGCTGCTGGTGGCCGCGGCGGGCCGGGAGGAGGAAGTCTTCGCCATCTTCCGGAAATGGGGGCTGGACGCGGCGGTGGTGGGCCGGGTCCGGGCCGGGGGACGGCTGCGGGTGCATCATCAAGGCCGATTGGTCGCGGACATTCCCAACGCCGCCCTCACCGATGAGGCCCCGCGCTACCGGCGGCCGGCGCAGGCGCCGGCCAAAGCCGCCGCGCCGCCACCGGCGAGCTGGACCGCGCCGGCGCCGCCGGGCGAGGCCTTGGTGCGGCTGCTGGCGAGCCCCAATTTGGCATCCACGGCGCTGGTCTACGAGCAATACGACACCACCATCGGGGCCAACACGCTGACCGCTCCGGGTTCCGGCGCGGGCGTGCTGCGGCTGCCGGGGGGGCGGCGGGCGCTGGCGATGGCGCTGGATGGGGTGGGCCGGTACTGCCGGCTGGATCCGCGGCAAGGGGCGCGGCTGGCGGTGGCGGAAGCGGCGCGCAACGTGGCCTGCACCGGCGCGCGGCCGGTCGCGGCGACCAACTGCCTGAATTTGGGCAATCCGGAAAAGCCGGCGGTGATGTGGCAACTGCAAGAGGTGGTCGCCGGCATGGGCGAAGCCTGCCGCGCGCTGGACACGCCGATCACCGGCGGGAACGTCAGCCTGTATAACGAAACGCTGGGGCAGGGGATTGATCCGACGCCGGTAATTGGGATGGTGGGACTTTTGGAATTGTCCGGGCACCCGGCGAGCTGGCGGCCGCCGGCGGCGTATTTTCCCGCCCCCGGGCGCGCCGTCTGCCTGGTGAGCGCCGCCGCCGGGCTGGACCGCGACCAGGCGCGCCGCCGCCTGGGGTCAAGCGAATACGCCGCGGCGATTTTGCGGCGCGTTTGGGGCGAGCCGCCGGCGCTGGATTTGGCGCGGGAGAAAGCGCTGCACGATTTTCTGGCGACCGCGGCCGGCGCCGAGCTGGTGGATGGCGCCAGCGATGTCTCCCGCGGCGGCTTGGCGGTCTGCCTGGCCAAGTGCATCTTGTCGCGGCCAGTCACCGCGCCGGAGATTGCGCTGGTGGGCGCGCGGCTGGCCTGGCCGGAGGCGTTGGCGCCGGAGGTCGCCGGCGACGCGGAGCTGGCGCTGTTTTCCGAAGTGCCGGGCTGGGTGGTGGTGAGCTGCGAACCCGCCGCCGTCGGCGAGTTGCGCCGCCTGGCGCAGCACCGCGGCCTGGATTGGTACGAACTGGGCCGGACCGAGCGGAACGGAAGCGGGGACGCACGCTTGCGGATTGCCGGACGGGGATGGAAGCTGGATGCAGCGGTCGCGGAGCTAGCCGCGGCTTGGCGCGGAGGCTTGCCCGGCGCGCTGGGCGAAACGGCGGGAACGCCGACCGCGGAGTTGGTGGAGGCGCAGGCATGAGTTTCGAGACGCCCTGGGACAAGCTGCGCGAGGAATGCGGCGTGACCGGCATCTTCGGGCATCCCGAAGCGGCGAACATGGCCTACCTGGGCCTGTACGCGCTGCAACACCGCGGGCAGGAATCCGCCGGCATCGCCGCCACCGACGGGCATCAGATCCATTTCCACCGCGCCATGGGCGAGGTGGCGGATATCTTCACGCCGGAGGTGCTGGCGGCGCTGCCGGGCACGGCGGCGATCGGACATACGCGCTATTCCACCAGCGGGGCGAGCGCGCTGGGCAACGCGCAGCCCTTGATCGTGGACTGCAACAAGGGGACGCTGGCCATCGCCCACAACGGCAACTTGGTGAACGCCACGGAATGCCGCGCGCGGCTGGAAAACCAGGGCTCGATCTTCCAGACCACCAGCGACACCGAGGTCATTCTGCATCTGCTGGCGCACAGCCGGCACGCGCTGCTGAGCGACGCGCTGACGGACGCGCTGCAACAGGTCGAGGGCGCGTACTCCTTGGTGCTGCTGACGCGGGACAGCCTGTTCGCGATTCGCGATCCGCACGGCATCCGCCCGCTGGCGATGGGCGAGCTGCCGGCAGCGCCGGGCGGCCGGCCGGTGACCGTCTTCGCCAGCGAGACCTGCGCCTTCGATTTGCTGGGCGCCCGCTATCTGCGGGATGTCGAGCCGGGGGAATGGGTGCGCGTCACCGCCGAGGGCATCGAAAGCCATCGCTTCGCGCCGCCGGGGCCGCGGCGTCATTGCCTGTTCGAGCATGTCTATTTTTCCCGGCCCGACAGCTTGGTATTCGGGCGCAGCGTTCAGGCCAGCCGGGAAACGATGGGCCGCCTTTTGGCGCGGCAAGCGCCGGTTTCCGCCGACGTGGTGGTGCCGGTTCCCGACTCCGGCGTCGCCGCCGCCATTGGCTTCGCCGCCGAGGCCGGGATACCCTTCCGCTTCGGTCTGATCCGCAGCCATTACGTGGGGCGCACGTTCATCGAGCCGTCGCAGCAGATTCGGGATTTCGGCGTCAAGCTGAAGCTGAACCCGGTGCGCGCCTTGCTGGAAGGCAAGCGCGTGGTGCTGGTGGACGATTCCATCGTGCGCGGGACGACCAGCCGCAAGATCGTGCGCTTGATTCGCGACGCGGGCGCCAGCGAAGTGCATCTGCGCATCTCCTGCCCGCCGACCATATCGCCCTGCTACTACGGCGTGGATACGCCGCGCAAGCAGGAGCTGATCGCGGCGAACCGCTCGGTGGAGGAGATTCGGGAATACGTCGGCGCCGATTCCCTGGTGTATTTGTCGCTGGAAAATCTGCGCGCCGCCGTCGCCGACACGAAGCGGGAATACTGCGCCGCTTGCTACACCGGCGACTACCCGGCGGGAGTGGATCTTACCTTGGCCGACCTGTCGCGCACGGCGCGATAGGCGGGGCGATGCGCGGCTCCGCGGAAGACGCCGCCGCCGTCCCGCCGCCTCGTTGCCCCGCCGCATTTCCACCCGTCACTGCTCATCCCAAACGACTTATCAGCCAACGTCTCCCGCAAAGCGAGACGCCGCACAGCCGTGGAATTGGCCTCAGCGCGTATCCCCGCCCGCTAAACCGACGGGGGCCCAGCCAGGCAACTCACTCCCACTCACCTCGCATCTCACCGGAGCAGGAGGCAAAGGAGTCCCCCAGCCGGCGCGCAAGCGGGACGCCCGCCGTCGGCGGGGCCGGGGTGCATGCCGCGCCGCGGCGGTTCGGCCGCCGGCCGCTCGGGCGGTTAACGATTGACCGTGTGCAGCTTGTGCGGCGCGGGGGCTTGGGCTTTGCCTCGCGGCTTCGCTTTCGCCTTGGCGCTGACGGCGGGTTTTTTCACCGGCTTGGTGAGGTGCTTGATGTCGTCCAGCAGATAGCTGTTCAGGGTGTAAATGGCCGGATTATCGCCGCTGCGAGCGTAGTAGTCGCCGCTGGTTTTGCTCTCCTGCTTACCGATCAGGACTTCTCCCGAGCCTCCCTGCCAAGTGAACTGGACGGTGATGGGGGGATGGACCAAGCCGTATTTGGCGGGGTCCTTGCCTTGCGGCGAAATCATCGCGTCCATTTCGGCGTTGGCGAAGGCGTCGGTGAGGTCATTCAGGTTAGCCTTCTCCGCCTGCGGCCATTTGCCCTGGCTACGGGCAAACTGGAAATGCTTGCCGTGATAGTCGAGGGTTACCTGGTTGACCTGGTCGGAGCTGAAGTTGAGGAGGCTTTTGTCCTGGAGGGCGAAGGCGGTTTGTTCCAGGTCGGTCTTGACATAGCTGGGAACGGTATAGACCTGGGGGGAGGAAGCGAGCTTGAGGTAGACGTTCTCGCTGGTGGGGCTTTTGCCGCCGAGCAAGAAGGCATATTTCGTGCCGCTGGCGAGGGTGAGGGCGACGCGGGCGGGATGGTTCAAGCCGAAGGGCTGAAGGTCTTTGACCGCACCGAGCTTTTCGGCGGGCAGAATGGCGCCGGCGGTGGTCAGCAAGGTGGCGACGGCGCCGCTATCGGCGGCGGCGGCATAGGGCTGGTCCATGCGCCATTTGCCGCCAACGCGGTCGAGGATGACCTGCGGCTGGCCGGGGCGGTCCACGGCGATGCGGACCACCTGTTTGTTCTTAAACGTGACCAGCGAGGGGGCCGCGGCGGAACCGGCCTTCTTGCCGCCGAAGCGCAGATACAGGCCGAGGCCAGCCAGCACCGCTACCGCGATGACGAGACGCCACGGATTTTTCATGCCGATCTCCTAGGCCCTCCGCCGCTGCCACCAGACCGCGATGCCGCAGAGCACGAGGAACAGGGGCAGAGCCAGCAAGACCAGCCAGAAGATGAGGTGCATCTGCTGCTGGTTCAAATTGATCGGCGTGTTCTTGCTGCGGTGCGGGCGGATGCTGATGAACGCGGTTTGGGCCGAAAGCCAGTTGAAGGTATTGAGGACCAGGTCCTTGTTGCCACCAAAGCCGATGAAGGCGTTGGCGGCGATATCGGGGCTGCCATAGACGACAAAGCGGCCGCCGGAGCGCGGGTTTTTGGCGCCCTGGGGCGGAGGCAGCGTGCCGGCCACGCCCAGCGTCAGCGGGCCATGCTGGTCCGTGGCGGGATTGACGCGGATGGTGCCGTTGGCGATCGCGGTGGCGGCGAAGCTCTGCGGCGTGGTTTCCAGCAGCGGCTTGACCGTGGCCTTGGAGGTAGTGGAATCGCCGACTGCGACGGTGCGGGCAAAGGGGAAGATGGTCGCCACGTTGGTCATTTGGCTGGTGATCGGGTGTTGGTCGTAGGTGGCGACGATGGGCATCAACTTGCTGGCGCCGAAGAGCCGGCCGACACCGCTCAAATCCGCCACGACGTCGGGCTTGAGGGCGACGTTGAGCTGCTGGGTCAGGTACTGGACCAGGGGGCCACTGGTTTCGATATTCACCAGGAAGAGCACGCGGCCGCCGCGGTTGAGATAGCCGGCGATGGACTGGACCTCTGGCTTGACCATCTGATGCGTGGGGCCGGCGATGACCAGCACGGAGCAATCGGCGGGGATCTGGGGATGTTGGGCGAGGAGGAGGGTTTTGACGGTGAAGTTTTCGGCGACCATCGCCGCCTTCAGCGCGCTGTAGCCGGTGCGGCCGGTGGCGTCGGGGCTGCGCTCGCCCTCGCCGAGGACGAAGTAGACGGTTTTGCGGCCGCCTTTCAGCGCGCGGACGATGGCGTTGGTGATGGCCTGTTCGCTGAGCGTGGTCACCAACTGGGTGCGGCCGCCGTAGGCCACGACGGTGGTGCCGTAGTCCTGGATCTTGTATTTCCGCGCCAAGTCGGGATGCCGGTCCGGGTCCACGAACTGCAAGTGCACGCGGTTGGATTGGCGGGCGTAGCGGGCGAGAAACTGCTTGGCGTGGGAGAAGTTGACGGAGTGATCGAAGTAGATCAGGCGGAGGGGATGGCGCAGATCCTTGACGACCTTCACCGATTCCGGGCTGAGGCTGTAGACGTGGCCCTTGGTCAAATCCCAGGTATGGTCATGGCGGTCCACGACGATGTTGACGACGACCAGCACGGCGACGGCGATGGCGATGTAGGCGAACAAGGTGCCGCGAACGGCGGCGCGGCGGCGCCAGCCGCCGGGCGGCGTCGCGGCGCCGGGGGTTTCGGTCGGCAAGGTGGGAGGGGATTCGAGATTAGCCATGGTGCGCGAGATCCCGGCTTATTCCGCCAGCTCCATGCGGCGCGCGGTCAGGAACAGGCCGCCGACGATGAGGCTGAGGAAGTAGACCAAGTCCTTCAGGTCAATCAAGCCCAGGGTGAAGTTTTGAAAATGGGTGGTGATGGAAAGATAGGAAAAAAAGCCGGCAATCGTGCCGCTGGAATAGGCGGTGGTCCAGCCGGCGACCCACAACAGCAGAAACAGGCTGAAGGTGACGACGCCGGCGACGATCTGATTGCGGGTGAAGCTGGAAATCAAAATGCCGAGCGCCAGGAAGGCGGCGGCCATCAAGGCCAGGCCTAAAAACGCCACCGCCAGCGCCGACAGGTCGGGCTTGCCGTAATGCAGGACGACGGTCAGGTAAGCGAAGGCGATCAGCAGCAGGAGGAGGACGATGCCGAAGGCGGCGAAGAACTTGCCCAGCACCACCTGCATGCGGTGAATCGGGGAGGTCTTGAGCAGCTCCATGGTGCCGCTGCGAAACTCCTCGGCGTAGAGGCGCATGGTGAGCATGGGCAGCAGGAAGAGCAGGGTGATGCCCAGGTCGAAGAACAGCGGCTGAATCAACTGGGTGTTGACGTTCAGGGCGCCGCCGCCGAACTCGCCGCCGCTGAGGCTTTGCATGACGTAGACGGCGAGCATGCTGTAGAAGAAGAAGCCGGAGATCAAGGCAAACAGCGCCAGCACGACGTAGGCCGCCGGGGTGACGAAGTAGATCTTCCATTCCTTGCGAATCATGGCCCAAAGGCCGCTCATGTGCGTTCTCCCATCGCGGGGCGGCGGCGCCGGGCGCCGCGTCCCGCAGAAAAAGTCCGGTGGCGCTACCGCGCCGCGGCCGCGGCTTCGGCCGGCTCGGCCGCCGCGGGTTCATCGGTCAACGAGAGGAAGATTTCCTCCAGGCTGACCTCGACGGGTTTCAATTCCAGCAAGCCCCAGCCGGCGGAAACGACGGCGCGGGCCAGGGCCTCGCGGATATCGCCGCCCTGGCTTTCGACGGTCAGACGCGCGGGGGAATCGGCGGCGGCGCCGGGCAGGGCGGCGGAGAGCTCGACGCGGGCGACGCCGGGAACGGCCGCCAAGGCGGCGCGGGCCGCCTCGGCCGGGCCGCGGATTTCGAGCAGCAAGGTATCGGTTTTCTTCAGCCGGTGGGTCAAATTGGCCGGCGTGTCGGCGGCGACCAGGCGGCCGCGGCGAATGATGAGCACGCGGTCGCAGGTGGTGGCGGCCTCGGACAAGATATGGGTGCTGAGGATGACGGTGTGCTCGCCGGCCAGGCCGCGGATCAGCTCGCGGGTTTCGATGATCTGGCGCGGATCGAGGCCGGCGGTGGGCTCATCGAGAATGAGCAGCGGGGGCTCGGAAAGGATGGCCTGGGCGATGCCGACGCGCTGGCGATAGCCCTTCGACAGGCGGCCGATGATGCGGTGGCGGACGTCGGCGAGGGCGCAGCGCCGGCAGGCGCGGTCAATTTTGGCGGCTTGCTCGCGGGCGGGGATGCGCTTGAGGCGGGCGACGAAGCGGAGGTAGTCCTCCACCGTCAGCTCCGGATACACCGGCGGGAGCTCGGGCAAATAGCCGGTGCGGCGCTTGGCCTCCAGCGGCTGGTCTTGCAGCACGATGCCATCCACCGTCACCCGGCCCTCGCTGGGCGGCAGGTAGCCGGTGATCATGCGCATGGTGGTGGTTTTGCCCGCCCCGTTAGGGCCGAGGAAGCCGAGGATCTCGCCTTTTTGGGCGTTGAAGTTGAGGTCGCTGACCGCCGGGAACGGGCCGTAGGACTTGCTGAGGTGTTGAACTTCCAGCACGCGGCGTGGACTCCTTGGGGATGGGCGCCACGGGAGTACCCGAGCGCCAAGATCGGTTGGACGGAGCCGGCTAGGACAGGGTTACGGGAAATCTCGCGTGCCGCCGCTCCGGTAATGCCCGAAACCCTAGGAATACACCTTTGCCCGGCGGAAGGCAAAGCGGCGGTGCGAAAACGTCCGGCCTACTCGGCCGGCCGCGGCACGGCGCGAGGCGCGCGGGGCCGGCCAGCGGCGGCGGCGGCTATCATTGATTTGTGGCGGTTGAGCAGATCACCATCCGCGGCGCCCGGCAGCACAATCTGAAAAACATTTCCACCCGCATTCCGCGCGGGCGGCTGACGGTGATCACGGGCCTGAGTGGATCGGGCAAGAGCAGCCTGGCCTTCGACACCATTTACGCGGAAGGACAGCGGCGCTATGTGGAGACGTTGTCCGCTTACGCGCGGCAGTTTTTGGACCAGATGGAGCGTCCGGATGTGGACGCGATTGACGGCCTGAGCCCGGCCATCGCCATCGAGCAGAAGACCACCAGCCGCTCGCCGCGCTCCACCGTCGGCACGATCACGGAGATCTACGACTATCTGCGGTTGCTGTGGTCGGCGATCGGGACGCCGCATTGTCCGCAATGCGGGCGGGCGATCAGCCGGCAATCCGTGGAGCAGATCGTGCAAGCGGTGATGAGCAGCGGCCGGGAGCGGGCGACGATTCTGGCGCCGATCGCGCGCGGGCGGAAGGGCGAGTACCGCAAGGAACTGGCGGCGCTGGTGCGGCAAGGAATGCCGCGGGTGCGGATTGACGGGCAAATCCGGCGGCTGGACGAAGAAATGGAGGCGGCGGGCGAGGGCGGCGGGGAGATCCGGCTGGACAAGCGGCGGGCGCACACCATCGAGGCGGTGGTGGACCGGCTGGCGCTGCGGGCGGGAATCGAGACGCGGCTGGCGGCCTCAATCGCCACGGCGATGCGGTTGGCGGACGGCTTGGTCGTGGTGGCCTCGGGCGAGGCGGCGGGGGAGGAGCGGCTGTTCTCCGAAAAGCTGGCCTGCGCGGAATGCGGCATCAGCGTGGCGAAGCTGGAGCCGCGGTCATTTTCCTTCAACAGCCGCTATGGCGCCTGCGAGACCTGCCACGGGCTGGGCAGCCGCTATGAGTTCGATCCCGCCAAGGTCATCGTGGATTGGTCGAAGCCGCTACTGGCCGGGGGGCTGGGGCCGGGCTCGCAGTGGCCGGAGCTGCGGCACGCGGTGCAAGCCCACGCCCGGCGGAAGGGCATCGAGCTGGAGCGTCCGTTCGCTCAGCTGCCGCGCGGGGAGCAGCGCCAGCTGCTGGACGGCGAGGGGAAATTTGCCGGCGTCCTGGCGCTGCTGCGGGAGCGGCTGGAGGAGGTGGGGAACGAAGGCTATCGGGAATATTTATTGGAATACACTTCACCGGCGCCTTGTCCCGCTTGCCGCGGGCAACGGTTGCGGCCTGAGAGCCTGGCGGTGCGGGTGGGAGGCCTTTCGATCGCGGAGTTCGCCGGGCTGTCGGTCGCGGCGGCCAGCCGCAGAAGCCAGCAATTGGAGCTGAGCGGGCGCGACCTGGACATCGCGGGGCGGGTGCTGGGCGAAGTGCGGCAGCGGCTGCAATTTCTGCTGAATGTCGGGCTGGGCTATTTGAGCCTGGACCGGGCCGCGGCGACGCTCTCCGGCGGGGAAGCGCAGCGCATTCGCTTGGCGGGACAGATCGGCAGTGAGCTGCGAGGGGTGCTGTACGTGCTGGATGAGCCTTCGATCGGCCTGCACCCGCGGGACAACGACCGGCTGCTGGCGACGCTGGAGCGGCTGCGGGACCTGGGGAACACGGTGCTGGTGGTGGAGCACGACGAAGCCACCATCGCCCGCGCCGACCACGTTCTGGACCTGGGACCGGGGGCGGGAAGGCACGGCGGCGAATTGGTGGCGGCGGGAACGCCGGCGGAGATCGCGGCCAATCCGGCGTCGCTAACGGGGCAATATCTGACCGGCGCGCAGCGGATCGCGGTGCCCGGCGAGCGGCGGAAAGGGAGCGGGGAACTGGTGATCCTGGCGCCGCGGGCGCACAATCTGCGCGGCGACGACGTGAGCATCCCGCTGGGCGTGATGACGGTGCTGACCGGCGTTTCCGGCGCGGGCAAGAGCACGCTGATGAACGAGATTCTGTACCCGGCGATGATGCACCGGCTGTACGGCACGCGGGGCGGGGCGGCGGCCAGCCAGTTCGGCGGGCTGCGCGGCGCCGAGGCGCTGGACAAGGTGATCCGGATTGACCAAGCGGCGATCGGCCGCACGCCGCGCTCCAACCCCGCCACGTATACCGGGGCGCTGGGGCCGATCCGCGAGCTGTTCGCGCAGTTGCCGGTGTCGCGGGAGCGGGGCTATGGGCCGGGGCGGTTCAGCTTCAACGTCGCCGGCGGGCGGTGCGAAGCCTGCCGGGGCGAGGGGCAGCGGCGGATCGAGATGAACTTTCTGCCCGACGTCTACGTGCGCTGCGAGGTCTGCGGCGGGAGGCGGTACAACCGGGAGACGCTGGAGCCGCGGTTTCACGGCGCCTCCATCGCCGACGTGCTGGAATCGCCCGTAAGCGAGGCGCTGGCGCTGTTCGCGCAGGTGCCGCGGGTGCGGCGGACGGTGGAAACGCTGGCGGAGATCGGGCTGGGCTACGTGCATTTGGGGCAGTCGGCGACGACACTGTCCGGGGGCGAGGCCCAGCGCATCAAGCTGGCCAAGGAGCTGAGCCGGCGGCAGACGGGGCGCACGCTGTACCTATTGGAAGAGCCCACGACCGGCCTGCATTTCGACGACGTGCGGCGGCTGCTGGAGGCGCTGGGCAAATTGGTGGCATTGGGCAACACGGTGCTGGTGATCGAACATAATCTAGACGTGATCAAAAGCGCCGACTGGATCGTGGACCTGGGGCCCGAGGGCGGCGAGGAGGGCGGCCGGGTGGTGGCCGCGGGGACGCCTGAGCAGGTGGCGGGCCACGCCGCCAGCTACACCGGCGCGGCGCTGCGGGCGGTGCTGGCCGGAGGACGCGAGGCGGGGGACAAGACCGGGAGCCGAAAGTAAGGCGGAGCGGAAGCGATGCGGGTACTGGTGATTGAAGACGAACGGCGCCTGGCGGAGAACGTGGCCCACGGCCTGCGGGAAAACGCCGGCTATGCGGTGGACATCGCCAACGACGGCGAGCAGGGGGCGTTTTTGGCCTCCACGAATGAATACGACTTGGCGATCGTGGATCTGATGCTGCCCAAGCTGAGCGGACAGGATCTGGTGCGGCGGTGGCGCAGCGAGGGCAGCCGGCTGCCGGTGCTGATCCTGACGGCGCGGGACGAAAAAGCGACGGTGGTCTCGCTGCTCAATGCAGGGGCCGACGATTACGTGGCCAAGCCATTCGACTTGGGCGAACTGCTGGCGCGGGCCAAGGCGCTGATCCGGCGGGGCAAGGGGCGGCCAGCGCCGTCGCTGCGGGTGGCGGATTTGGAGATCAACACGGTGGAGCGCACGGTGCGGCGCGGCGGGCGGGTCGCCCACCTGACGCCGATGGAGTACCGGGTGCTGGAATACCTGGCGCACCGGCCGCGGGCGGTGGTGTCGAAAGAGGAACTGCTGGAGCACCTCTACGACTACAACTGGGAGAAGTTCAGCAACGTGATCGAGGTGTACATCTCCGGGCTGCGGCGGAAGATTGACGCCGGCAGCGAGATCAAGCTGATCCATACCTCGCGCGGCCAGGGCTACGCGCTGCGCGACGAAAGCGACGCCGCGGCGGGGAGCGGCGGGGGAGGCTAGGAGATGCGCGGGACGTCGCTGGTACGGCGGCTGATCATCGCCGTGATTCTGTCGCAGTTGCTGATGGCGGCGGGGCTGCTGGCGGCGGGCGAATGGTTCACGCGGCGGCAACTGCTGACGGCCTTCGACACGGCGCTGCGGGGACGGGCGGCGACGGTGGCGGCGTCCGTGCGGTACAACGAGAGCGGGCCGGGGGTGATTTTCGATCCCGCGCTGGTGCCGCCGTCGGCCGACCGGCGGCATCCCGACCGGTATGAGATTTGGGAGCGGGTAGCCGGTCGGGCGGGGCTGATCCGCGTCGCGGCTTCGACGCCGGCGCCGCCGGCGATGGAAGCGCGGGCCAGCGGCTACGCCGACTTCCACATCGGGGGCGTGCCCTACCGGGGCTTGCTGCTGCGCGACCTGCCGGTGCTGGACACCGAGGAGGGCTTGCGCGCGCCGCTGCCGCAGCTGACGGTCTATTACGCCTCGCCGACGCTGGACCTGCAACAGCGGGTCACCGCCTTGGCCATCGCCATCGCCGGTTCCAGCCTGGTGTTGCTGCTGCTGGCCTGGGCGTTCGCCGCCTGGGCGATCCGCCGCGGGCTGCGCCCATTGCGGCAGCTGGCCAGCCAAGCGGAGCAAATTTCCGTGCACAACTGGGCGTTCGAGGCGCCGGATCCGGCGCGGGCGACCGCCGAGCTGGCGCCGTTGGCCGGGGCGTTGGAGCGCATGCTGGCGGGGTTGCAGACCGCATTCCGCCAGCAGCACGATTTTTTGGCGGACGCGGCGCACGAGCTGAAGACGCCGGTGGCGATCCTGAAATCGTCGTTGCAGACGCTGCTGCAAAAGCCGCGGCAGGCGCAGGAATACCAGGAGGGCGCGGAAGCGGCGCTGGAAGACGTGGAGCGGCTGGAGGCGCTGCTGGCGCGAATGCTGCAACTGGCGCGGGCGGAGCAATGGGCCGACAGCGGGGCGCCGGCCGAGGCGCCGGTTCCCGTGCCGGCCACCTGCGAAGCGGCGCGCGGACGATTGCTGCCGCTGGCGCGGGCGCGCGCGGTGACGTTGCGGCTGGAAGACGGCGCCGCAGGCGCGGAGGGCGAAATGAACGTCGCCGCCGACGGCGAAGAGCTGGAGTTGGTGTGGACCAATCTGTTGGAGAACGCCATCCGCCACACTCCCGCCGGGGGTTGGGTGGCGATCCGCTGCCGGCGGGAAGGGGGCGAGGCGGTGGTGGAGGTGCAGGACAACGGCAGCGGGATCAGCGCCGAGGAGCTGCCGCGGCTGTTCGAGCGGTTCCACCGCGGGGACAGCTCGCGCTCCCGCGAGACCGGGGGCTTCGGTTTGGGGCTGGCGATTTGCAAGGCCATCGTCGAGGCGTATCGCGGCGCCATCTCCGTCGCCAGCCACCCGGGCCAGGGAACGTGCGTCAGCGTACGCTTGCCGCTGGCCGCCGGTCCGGGAAGGCAGCCGAGCGTGGCCGAGCAGCCCTTGGAGGCGTAGCGGGTTAGGTGGGGTCTTCAGTTTGGATTCAGGCGCAGGGCGCACAATAAGAGGGTGTCGCCGTCGGATGCCCGTATCTTGACCTTGACCCCCACAAATCAGCCCTTGCGGCGGCGCTCCCATTTTGGACGGCACGTTTTGGGCGTTTGCGGGATAGCGGCGGTGACGGTGGCGGCGGCGTGGGCGCAGGGTCCTGGGAAACGCGTGAAGCGGGCCCAGGCCAAGCCGCCGTTACCAGCGGCTCCTGCGGTGCGGGCGCCGCGGATGGTGCCGTCCAGCCACGGCGCCGGGCCGCTGATCAGCCTGGCGCAGGCGCTGCGTCTGGCGCAGGCCAACAGCCCGCAATTTCAAATGGCGGTGGAGCAGGCGGGGGCGGCCAAGGACAACCAAACCATCGCGCGCGCGGCGCTGCTGCCGTCGGTGAACTTCAACAACGGCTATCTGTACACCCAGGGCGGGACGGGCGTGCCGGTGCCGCGCTTCATCGCCAACAACTGGGTGCATGAGTACATCAGCCAAGGCTGGGTGCACGAGAACTTGCTGGGCGGCGGGCTGTGGCCGGGGATCAGCCGCGCCGGCTTCGCCGCGGTGGTGGCGCGAGACCAACTGGAAGTGGCGCGGCGCGGGCTGCGGCTGACGGTGACGGCCGCGTACTACGGGGTGCTCTCCGCCGAGGCGCAGGCGCGGACGGCGCGGCAAGGCGTGGCCGCCGCCGCGCGGTTCCACCAGTTGAGCCAGGAGCTGCAACAAGGCGGCGAGGTGGCGCGGGCGGACGTGATCAAGGCGGAGCTGCAGTTGCAGACGGCGCGGCAGGCGGAGCGGCAGGCGCGGCTGGCGGCGGAGCAAGCCCGGCTGGGGCTGGCGGTGCTGCTGTTTGCGCGGCCGACGCAGCCGTTTCGCCTAGCGAATACGCTGGCGGCGGCGCCGCCGCTGCCCGCCTACGGGCGGCTGCAAAGGATGGCGGGCTATCACAATCCGCAACTGGGCGCGGCGCTGGCGGCGCTGCACGTGGCCAAGGAGAACGTGGCCATCGCACGCGACGGCTATTTGCCGAGCCTGTCGTTCGACTATTGGTACGGCATTGACGCCGAGCACTTCGCGGTGCGCGCGCCGAACGACGCCAATCCCAACGCGCCGGCGCTGGGTTCGGCGGCGCAGGTAACGTTGAATATTCCGGTCTGGAACTGGGGCGCGACCGGGGCGCGGCTGGACCAGGCGAAACTGGCGCGCCACGAGGCGCAGGTCCAATTGAGTTATGCGCAGCGCTCGCTGGTCGCCCAGTTGCAAGCCGATTACGATGCGGCGGCGACGGCGCGGCGGCAGTTGCGATCCCTGCGCCGGGCCGAGCGGCTGGCGGAGGAGAGCCTGCACCTGACCAATTTACGCTACCAAGCGGCGGTGGCCACGGCGCTGGAAGTGGTCAACGCCCAGGACTCGCTGGTGGCGGCGCGCAACAACCTGGCCAGCGGCGAGGCGCAGTACCATACGGCGCTGGCCACATTGCAAACGCTGACGGGGGCGTTCTGAGCAGCGGGAGCGAGCGGAGATAGGCACGATGCGAACGACAGGGAGCTTCCGGCGGGGGTGGCGGGCCGGATGGGGCATGGCGGCGGCGCTGCTGGCGGCGCTGCTGACGTCGCTGGTTGCGGCGGGCTGCGGCACGGCGCAGGGACCGGTGGTGACCGTGGCCACGGTGGGCGAAGCCACGGCGCGGCGCATGACCTTGGTGCGGACGGTCAGCGCCGAGGCGCTGCTGTATCCGGTGCACCAAGCGGTGCTGACTCCGAAGATCAGCGCGCCGATCGAGCGCTTCACCGTGCAGCGCGGCGACCGCGTGCATCGCGGCGAGCTGCTGGCGGTGCTGGACAACCAGGACCTGAAGGCGGCGGTGACGCAAGCCCAGGGCACCTACCAACAAGCCGAGGCCAAATATCTGAGCCTCACCGGCGCCGCGCTGCCGGAGCAGTTGCGCGCGGCGCAACTGACCTTGGGCAGCGACCAGCAGGCGCTGGACGCGGCGCGGCGGACCTATCACAGCCGCCAGCATCTGTATGCCCAGGGGGCGCTGCCGTTGATCACGCTGGAGCAGGCGCACGTCACCTACACGCAGGCGCTGGCCGCCTATCGCGAGGCGCAGCAGCATCTCCAGCGGCTGACCTCGGTGGGCCGGCAGCAGATGATCCGCGAGGCGGCGGGACAAGTGGCGACGGCGAAGGGGCAGTATCAAGCGGCGCGGGCGCAGCTGGCGTATTCCTACATTCGCAGCCCGATTGACGGGGTGGTGGCGTCTCGGCCGCTCTATCCGGGGCAGATGGCGACATCCAGTACTCCCTTGTTCACCCTCGTGGACCGGCGGCAGGTGGTGGCGCGGGCGCATGTGAGCCAGGATCAGGCGGCGCTGGTGAACGTCGGCGATGCCGCGACCATCACCGCGGATAACGGCATCACCACGCAAGGCAGGGTGACGGTAGTCAGCCCCGCACTGGACCCGAACAGCACGACGGTGCAGATTTGGGCGCAGGCGCCGAATCCCGGCGAACGCCTGCGGCCGGGTTCGAGCGCGGAACTGACGGTGCGGGTGGGCAAGGTGGCGAATGCGCTGGTGGTTCCCAACAGCGCGGTACTGACCAACAGCATCGGCGGCACCAGCGTGATGGTGGTGGTGAACGGCAAGGCGGAATCGCGGGCGGTGACGGTGGGCTTGGTGCAAAACGGCGCGGCACAGATCGTCAGCGGGCTCAATCCCGGCGAGACGGTGGTTACCACGGGGGCTTTCGGCCTGCCGAGCGGCACCCGGGTCCGGGCCGCGGCGGATGGGGCGGCCGCGGCGGGGCGGTCATGATCGGGCTGGCATGCATGCGGCAGGCGCGCGGGGGCGCCGCCGGGGCGGCGCCGGACGGGGAGGCGCGATGAGCCACGCTGGGGCTGATTCCCGCGGGCGCGGGAGCTGGCTGTCGCGCCATTCCCGGCCGGTGCTGTTCCTGGTGATCGTGCTCGCGCTGATGGGCGGCTACGAGGCGCTCCAGATTCCCATTGCGGTGTTTCCGGCCACCAGCTTTCCACACATCGTGGTCGGCGTCAGCAACGGGGTGATGCCCATCAACCAAATGTTGGTGACCATCACCCGCCCGGTGGAGGAGGCGGTCAATAACGTCCAGGGCCTGGAGACGGTGCGCTCCATCACCAGCCGGGGCCAGGCGGAGATTGACCTGTTCTTCAACTGGCACGTGAACATGTTCCGCACGCTGCAACGGGTGAACGCGGCCTTGGCGCGGGTGCGCAACACTCTGCCGGCGACGGCGACGCTGAGTTCGGTGCGCCTGCGCTTCAGCACCTATGAGGTCTTCGGCTACAGCATGACCTCGAAGACGGTGCCGCCGACGCGTTTGTGGGAGATGGCGACCTACGATTTGGCGCCGCAGCTGAACCGGCTGAACGGCGTCTCGCGGGTGTTCGTGCAGGGCGGGCAGATTCCGGAGTTCCAGATCACCCCCAATCCCACCGCCATGCTGGCGGCGAAGGTGACGGTGCCGGAGATTTTGGCGGCGGTGGGCCGGGCCAATACGGTTTCGTCGCCGGGGCTGCTGCAACAGAACCACAAGCTATACCTGGGACTGGTGACGGGGCAGGTGCATACGCCGGGGGAACTGGCCAACATCGCCATCAAAAACACCCCCGAGGGTACGCCGGTGCGCATCGGCGATGTGGCGCGGGTGCACCGGGCGGTCAAGCCGGTGTACACCATCGTCACGGCCAACCAGCGGCCGGCGGTGCTGCTAAACATCGTGCGCCAGCCGCACAGCAACATCATGGCGGTGGGGTCCGAGGTCCACGCCAAGATCCGGCAGTTGAAGCGGGATCTGCCTCCCGGGGTCCACATCCACTCGTTTTACGACCAAGCGGTGATGGTCGGGCAGGCCATCAAGAGCGTGCGGGACGCCATCTTCATCGGCATCATCCTGGCCTCGGTCATCATGGTGCTGTTCCTGCGGGACTGGGGCACTTCGATCGTCGCCGGCCTGGTGATTCCGGCGACGATGCTGATCACCTTCGTCTTCCTGCATGCCCTCGGCCAGAGCTTCAATCTGATGACGCTGGGGGGCTTGGCGGCCGCCGTGGGGCTGGTGATAGACGACGCCATCGTGGTGGTGGAGAACATCGTGCTGCACCGGGAATCCGGCGAAGGGCGATGGCGGTCCATTGACTTGGCGGTGCGGGAGCTGGGGGTGGCGCTGCTGGGCTCGACGTTCACGCCGATCGTGGTGTTCGTGCCCCTCATCTCCATCTCCGGCATCACCGGCTCGTTTTTCCGCGCGCTGGCCATCACCATGTCCATCGCGCTGCTCACCTCGCTAGTGCTGGCGCTGAGCTGGACGCCGGCGCTGAGCCAGTTCTTCATCAAGAAGGGCGCCGGGAATCCCGAGCCGGAGGAGGGCGAGGAGGCGCGCGGCGCGCTGCGCGTGCACGAAATCGAGGAGAGCGGATTTTTCGGGCGCGTGATCCGATTCTATGAGGGCTGGCTGATTCCGGCGCTGAAGAAGCCGGCCTGGCTGGCGCTGGGCTGCGCGGCGCTGATCGCCGTTTCGCTGTTCACCTACCGCCATCTGGCCAGCGACCTGTTGCCGCACATGGACGAAGGCGCCTTCACGCTGGACTACATCACTCCGCCGGGGGCGTCGCTGGCGGAGACGAACCGCATGGTGGACGCGATTCTGCGCATCGTGCACAGCATTCCGGAGGTGCAGAGCACGTCGCGGCGCACGGGGCTGCAACTGGGCTTCGCCACGGTGACCGAGACCAACACCGGGGACATCTCGGTGAAGCTGAAGGCGCACCGCTCGCGGGGCATTGACGCCATCATCGCGCAGGCGCGGCGGGAGATCGCCGAGCAGGTGCCGGGGGTGGCGGTGGACTTCACGCAGCAGCTGCAGGACATGATTGGCGATCTGACCAACGTGCCGCAGCCGATCCAGATCAAGCTGTTCAACCCCGACGGGGCGCTGCTGGACCATTGGGCGCCGCGGGTGGCGGACAAGATCGGCTCGCTGCCGGGGCATCACATCGTGGATATTGACAACGGCATCGAGAGCACGATCAGCGGGCCGGCGGTGGTGTTCCATGTGAATCCGGGTCGGGCGGAGCGGGCCGGCTTCACGCCGCGGGAAGTGGCAACCGACGCCGGGGCGCTGCTGCGCGGCGTGGTGGCGCCGACGCCGGTGGTGGTGAACAGCCGGGCATACAGCATCCGGGTGCGCTTTCCGCGCTCCAGCCGGGCGACGCTGGCGGCGATGCGCAACACGCTGCTGGTCAGCGCCAGCGGGCACACGGCGACGCTGGGGTCGCTGGCGACGGTGCAGCTGCTGCCGCCGCAGACGGAGATTTTGCAGGAGAACTTGCAGCGCTATGTGGCGGTGACGGCGCGGCTGCAAGGAACCGACCTGGGCACCGGCATGCGGATGGTGAAGCGGGCCGTGGCCGGAATGCATCTTCCCGCCAACATCCGCGTCGAATACGGCGGAACCTACGCCACGCAGCAGAAGTCCTTCCACAGCCTGGTGGTGGTGCTGGTGCTGGCGGTGGTGCTGGTGTTCATCGTGCTGCTGTTCGAGTTTGGCAGCTTTTCCGCGCCGCTGGCGATTTTATCCTCGGCGGTTCTTTCCACCTCGGGCGTGCTGTTCGCGCTGTGGGCGACGCGGGTGACGTTCAACATCGCGTCGTTCATGGGGCTGATCATGGTGATCGGCATCGTGGCCAAGAACGGGATTTTGCTGCTCGACGCCGACCAAAAGTACCGCGCGCAAGGCGTATCCTCCTTCGACGCGATCGTGCAGGCGGGGCGGCGTCGGCTGCGGCCGATCGTGATGACGGCGATGGCGGCGGTGGCGGGGATGTTTCCGCTGGCGCTGGGCTGGGGGGCGGGGGCGCAGATGCTGCAACCGCTCGCGATCGGGGTGATCGGCGGCATCTTGATCTCGATGGTACTGAGCCTGATCGTCACCCCGGCGGTGCATTACTACATCACCGGGCGGCGGCAGCCGCGGCCGCCGGCCAAGCAGCCGCCGGATGCGCAGCCGGTGGCGACCTCGGCACAATAGAGCGATGGCCCAACACTTTGTCCTGCTCTACGAACTGGTTCCCGACTATCTGGAGCGCCGCGGCGCCTTCCGGCAGGAACATTTGGCGCTGGCGCAGCAGGCGGCTGCGCGCGGTGAGCTGCTGCTAGGCGGCGCCTTCGCCGAACCGGCCGACGGCGCCCTGCTGGTGTTTCGCGCGGCGGACGCAAGGGCCGTGGAGGCGTTCGCGCAAAACGATCCGTACGTGAAGAACGGGCTGGTGCGCAGCTGGCGGGTGCGCCCGTGGACGGTGGTGGTGGGCGCGCTGGCGGGAGTATAGGCGCCAACGGTCCGCCCGGTCGCGCCGGCTCCGCTCTTCGTCGAGCCGGCGCAGTTGTTGTATGCTCTCCGGTTCAGGCTATTCCAGGAGGAACTTATGGTGCGGCGGCTGGGGCTGGCGGCGGTGGTATTGGCGTTGGGGGCGTGGGCGGGAGCGCAGACAGTCAACCCCGCTCTGTTGGGCGGCTTGAAATACCGGCTGATCGGGCCATTCCGCGGCGGGCGGTCGCTGGCGGCGGTGGGAGTGCCGGGGCATCCCAGCCTGTATTATTTCGGCGCGGTGGACGGGGGCGTTTGGAAATCCACCGACGCCGGGCATACCTGGAAACCGATCTTCGACCATGAGCCGATCGCCTCGATCGGCGCCATCGCCGTTGCGCCGAGCGACCCCAACATCATCTACGTGGGCACGGGCGAAGCCGACATGCGCTCCGACATCACCTACGGCGATGGCATGTACAAATCCACCGACGGCGGCAAGACGTGGACGCACATCGGGCTTAGCGACACGCGGCATATCGGCTCAATCGTCGTCAATCCGCGCGATCCGAACATGGTGCTGGTCGCCGCCTTGGGCCACGCCTATGGGCCGAACGCGGAGCGGGGCGTTTTCCGCTCGACGAACGGCGGCCGCAGCTGGCAAAAGGTGCTGTACAAAAATCCCAGCACCGGCGCGATTGACCTTTCGATGGACCCGCGCAATCCGCGGGTGATCTACGCGGCGCTGTGGCAGACGCGGCGCCCGCCTTGGAACGTCTATCCGCCTTCCAGCGGGCCGGGCAGCGGTCTGTATAAATCCACCGACGGCGGGACGAGCTGGAAGCATTTGACCGGCGGCTTGCCGGCGCGGGTGGGCCGCATCGGCGTGGCCGTGGCGCCTAGTGATCCCCAGGTGGTCTACGCCATCGTGGATGCGGCGCACGGCGGGTTGTTCCGGTCGGACAATGCCGGCCGCAGCTTCCGTCTGGTGGACAACCACACGCGCATCTGGGGCCGGGGGTGGTACTTCGGCGGAGTGACGGTGGATCCGCAAGATGCCAACGTGGTCTACGTCGCCAACACCTCGACCTACCGCTCGACCAACGGCGGACATAGCTTCACCGCCATCAAGGGGGCGCCGGGCGGGGATGATTATCACAGCGTTTGGGTCGCGCCGGATCATCCCGACCACATCATTCTGGCCAGCGACCAGGGCGTTGTTCTCAGCTTGAATGACGGGAAAACCTGGAGCAGTTGGTACAACCAGCCTACGGCGCAGCTGTACCAAATCTCCGCCGGCTACGGCTTTCCCTTCTGGGTGTACGGTCCGCAGCAGGACAGCGGCGCGATCGCGGTGAAAAGCCGCGGCAATCATGGTGTGCTGAGCCAGCGGGACTGGGTGCCGATCGGCGTGGGCGGGGAGAGCGACATGGTGGTGCCGGACCCGCTGCATCCGGGCATTTTGTTCGGCGGCGGCGTCACGCGGTACAACTTCCGCACCGGCGCCAGCATGCCGGTGTCGCCGATGCTGGGACGGACGGCGGCGTTCCGCCACACCTGGACGATGCCGCTGGTGTTCTCGCAGGCCGATCCGCACGATCTGTATTTCGCCAATCAGTTCTTGTTCCGCACCGATGACGGCGGCCGCAACTGGGTGCGCATCAGTCCGGATTTGACGCGCACCGATCCGGGCACGCCCGCCAACCTGGGGTCCGTGACGGCGAAGGACTTCCCGCCGGGCGAAGGCCCGCGGCGGGGCGTGATCTATTCCATCGCGCCTTCGCCCCTGCGGCCGAACGAGGTTTGGGTCGGGACCGATGACGGCTATATCCAACTGACGCGCAACGGCGGCCGCACCTGGACCAACGTGACCCCGCCGGCGCTGACGCCGTGGAGCAAGGTGGGGATGATCGCGGCGTCGTATTTCCACGCCAACACCGCCTACGCCTCGGTGGACCGGCACCGGCTGAACGATTTCGCGCCCTACATCTACCGCACGCGGAATGGCGGCAAGAGCTGGCAAAAGATCGCGCAGGGCATACCCAACGGCGCCTACGTCAACGCCATCGTGCAGGACCCCAAGCAGCCGGGGCTGCTGTTCGCGGGCACGGAACTGGGCGTCTACGTCAGCTTCAATAGCGGGAACAACTGGCAGCCGCTGCAACTGAATCTGCCGGTCGCTTCCGTGCGGGACATGGTGATCCGCGAGAACGACCTGGTGGTCGGCACGCACGGGCGGTCCATCTGGATATTGGACGACATGACGCCGCTGCGGCACATGGCGGCGGCGGAACAGGCGGCGGCGCGGGGCGAGGCGTACCTGTTTCCGCCGGCGCCGGCCTACCGGATGCGGCCGGGCAGCGAGCAAGGCACGCCGCTGCCGCCGGAGACGCCGCAGGCGAAGAACCCGCCGGACGGCGCGATCATTGATTATTATTTGCCGGCCGCCGCTCGGGGGCCGGTGACGCTGGAAATTTTGGACGCCCAGGGCCATGTGGTGCGGAGCTACAGCAGCGCGGTGCATCCGCCCAAGGTGAATCCGCGGAAACTGGATATTCCGGCGTATTGGATTCATCCTCCCAAGGTGCTGTCGGCGGCGGCGGGCGGGCATCGCTGGGTTTGGAACGTGCGCTACGCGGCGCCGGCCGGGACGGGACCGCGGGGCTTTTATGCCTTTTTCTTCGGCGCCGGCGGGCCCTGGGCGCTGCCCGGACAGTACACCGTGCGCCTCAGCTATGACGGCCAGACCTTCACGCGGCCGCTGACCATCAAAATGGACCCGCGGGTGCATGTCAGCCAGGCGGCACTGGTGGCGCAGTTGCACTTGGCGCAGGCGGTCGGCCGGGCGCAGGCCCAGGTGGGGGCGGCGTTCCGCCAGGCGGAGCAGCTGCGGAAACGGCTGGCGAAGCAGAGCGGCGGCGCGGCGCTGGCGCGGCGCACGGCGCAGTTGCTGGGCGTGACCGCGCGCCTGGGACCGGATTATTCCGGCGAAGGCGGTCCCAGCCATGACTTCAGCAGCTTGCGCTACCTGAACGGCGCGCTGGGCATGCTGAGCCGCAGCGTGGAAAGCGAATCCGTGGCGCCGACGCCGCAGGAGCGGTGGGCATGGGCGCGGGCGCGGCGGAAGATGAACACCGTGCTGGCGCGCTGGCGGAGCCTGCGGGCCGAGGATTTGGCGGCGCTGGGCCAAGCGTCGCCCAAAAGCGGGCAATAAGCCGCGCGGGGCGGGCGCGGAGTAGGCCCAATTCCCCCGTGCCCGCCTGGCGGCGGCGCCCGCAGCGAAGCCCAGTGTGCGGGAGCGCCTGCGCTGCCCCTCTCGGTTGGTTCTCCGCCTGGAGCCCGCGGCGAGCCCGCATTGGCTGGGGCGCCGGAGGAATCAGGCGCGACCCCGGAGGCGGCAGCATCATCACGGGGCGCCCAAAAAGCATTCGACACCGCGCCGCTACGGGGGCCAAGAACTCCGGGATCCGGTAATCGCTGCCACTGCACCAGGGGCCGGCTGGGCGCTGGCGGCCAACGGCGCCGTGGGCCCGCCGTTGTCAGTCCGGTAATAGCCAATGTACTAATAATCGGGATGATTCATTAGGAATATTTGACGCAAACATGACAAAGATTTGACATTCATCAGCACATTCGTGGGTGTATAACGTTTGCGAAGTTGCGGGTGGCTGTCATGCCGAATGGTTTATCCCTCCGTGTTTCGGTCCGTTTCCGCGTAATCGCCTTTCTCGGCCTCGGCGCCCTGGCTCTGGCCGCCCCGCGCCTTACGGCGCAAACCGCTCCAGTTACCGGCGTGCCGCCCCTGAGCACGGTGCAGAGCCTGCCGGAGGGCGCGCTGAACCTGGCCGACCTGAACCTGCACCTGGCTATCCCCATCGTGAACAAGGCTGGGCGCGGGACGCCGCTCACCTACACGCTGGGGTTCGACAGCGACGTCTGGACGCCGGTGACCAACGGCAAATGGGCGCCGTCACCGACCTGGGGTTGGACCGCCGAAACCGACGCCGCCACCGGCTACGTCCTCTATTCCGCGCAGTCCTACCAGTGCGTCTACGGCCAATACCCGAATCTCCAGTACTACAACTGGACCCAGTACTCAGGTTTCGAATACGTAGACACCTCCGGGCAGGTCCACAACTACACCGGCTACGTCCTCGATCCACCGTCCGGCCCCTGCGGCCCCAGCGGACCATCCAGCTACAGCGGCAGCGACGGCCAGTTCACTCTCTCGGTGGCGGAAGGTTACGGCGGCCTTTCGTTCTCCGCGCTTTCCACCAGCGGCGTGCTTTACAATCCACCCGGCTACCAATACGGTAACCACGTCTCCAATGGCGTCGGCAGCGTGACCGACACCAATGGCAACATCCTTTCGATAAACGGCTCCACGTTTACCGACACGCTTGGGGTCTCCGAGCTTTCGATCTCCGGTGCCGGCACGCCCGCCAGCCCAGTCAGCTACGCGGTCGCCGGCGGGGGGACAGACACGATTCATTACACCAACTTCAGCGTCGGCACCGGGTTCACATGCAGCGGCGTCACCAATTTCAGCGGCACCGTGCCCTTGCCCACCAGCGTCGCGCTGCCCGGCGGCACCTACGACCTCAACTACGGCGGCGCCGGGCGGCTGACATCGGTCACGCTGCCTACCGGCGCCACGATCACATATTCCTACTCCGGCGGCTCGGGCGGCATTAACTGCCAGGACGGCTCCCCGGCCACGCTCACCCGGACGGTCAACGGCCAGACCTGGACCTACGTTCACAGCGTGGGCTCGAACAGCGTCGGCACGACCACCGTCACCGACCCGGCGGGCAACGTCACGACGTACACGTTCTTCGACGACTACGAGGTGGAGCGCGTGGTGAACCAAGGCTCCAGCTCCACGCTCGAAACCGTCTACACCTGCTACAACAACTCCAATTGCACCGCCGCCAGCGGCAGCGGCAGCTTTACCCTGCCCATCACTTCCCGCGCCGTCATCACCAAGCTGCCCAACGGCCAAGAGGACGAGACGGTCACCGACTACGACGCCAGCCTCGATCCCACCGAGGTGGGCCAATACGACTGGGGTTCGGGTTCGCCTGGGAGCCTACTCCGCAAAACCCTTATCGGCTACGCCGCGCTAAGCGGCATCCCCGACCGGCCGAGCCAGGTCGAGATCGAGGACGGCGGCGGCAACCTCGCCGCTGAAACCACCTACGCCTACGACCAAACCGCGCTCCAGGCCACCAGCGGCCTGCCGCAGCACGGCAACCCGCCCAACTCCTCACGCGGCAACCTAACGACCATCAACCGATGTGCGGCGTCCTCCGGCGGCTCTTGCGCCCGCTGGCTGACGTCGACCCTCAGCTACTTCGACACGGGCGAGGTGTACCAAGCGACCGCCCCGAACGGCGCAGTGACCACTTACACCTACGCCTCTAGCTCGCCCGGCTGCGCCGGCGCCTTCCCGACCAATGTGGCCCTGCCGAAAGACGCCCAGGGCAATTCCTATTCCCGGCAATATTCCTGGAACTGCACGGGGGGCGTGCTGGACACCTCAACCGGCGAAAACGGCAACGTCACCAGCTACGCCTACAGCGATCCGCTCTGGCGGCTGACCGGCGTCTCTGATCCCGACGGCGGCGGCGAAACGATCAGCTATCTAAGTCCGACCGAGACCGAAACCTCCACCAAAATCTCCTCCAGTCTGGCCAAGACGCAATACGCCCTTCTCGACAATCTTGGCCGCCCCAGCTTCTCCCAAACCGTGGACGGCTCAGCCCCTTGCGACACCGTTCAGACGACCTACGATTCCGCGACCGACTCCGTGCAGGTCAGCGTACCCTATCCCACCGCCTGCCAGACCAACATCGGCAACGGCTCGGCGTTCACCAAGACGCAGTTCGATGCCCTGGGACGGGTTTCGACAATTACCGCCGCCAACGGCGCCGTCACCAGCTATACCTACACCGGCCCGGCCGTCACCGTCACCGGCCCCGCGCCCGGCAGCGTGAGCCACATCCTGCAAGCGAACGGCCTGGGCGAACTGGCCGAGGTCTGCGAGGTGACCAACCTGACCGGCAGCGGCGCCTGCAACACCGCCGCCGGCGGCACCGGCTACCTGACCACCTACACCTATGACGCGCTGGGCGACCTGACCGGCGTGGATGAGGCCGGCCAGACCCGCAGCTTCAGCTATGACGCCCTGGGCCGCGTGACCGCGGAAACCACGCCCGAGTCCGGGACCACGGACTTCGCCTACGACACCGACTCCACCTGCGGCACGGCGAACGGCACCCTGGTCAGGCGCGTGGACGCCGTCGGCAACGTTACGTGTTACGCCCATGACCTGCTCGGCCGCGTGACCGCCATCACCTATCCCTCCGGGCAATACGCCAGCGTTACGCCGGCGAAAACCTTCGTCTACGACGCCGCGACGGTAAACGGCCAGGCCATGGCCAACGCCGCCGGCCGCCTGGCCGAGGCCTACACCGGCCCCAGCGGGAGTAAAATCACCGACGAAGGGTTCGGCTACGATTCGATGGGACGAAGCAACAGCCTCTGGGAGGACGTGCCCGGCTCGAACGGCTGGTACCACATCCCGGTGACGTATTCCTATACGGGCCGGGTCACCAGCATCGCGGCCACCGGAATCCCGTATTTCACGTATAACCTGGACAGCTTGGGCCGCGTCCTCTCGACCAACAACGCCAGCCCGCTCCAGAGCGTCGCCTACAACCCGGCGGGCCAGGTCACGCAGCTGCAATGGGCCTCGGGCGGCAGCGACGCGTTCTCCTACGCCCCGAACGGGCTGATGGCGCAATACCAATACACCGTCAACGGCGCCACCGACACGGGATCGCTGTCCTGGAACGCGGACGGCACGCTGGGCTCGCTCCAGATCACCGACAGCATCCCCGGCACCAGTGACAGCCAGACCTGCAGCTACGGCTACGACAGCCTTGGCCGCGTCGCCTCCGTGGATTGCCCGAACGTGTGGTCGCAGAGCTTTACCTACGACGCCTTCGGCAACATCAAGAAGTCCGGTTCGCTGAACTGGCAGCCGAACTACAGTCCCGCCACCAACCAGGCCAACATCAGCTATGACGGCGACGGCGACGTGACCAATGACGGCAGCAACACCTACGCCTGGGACGCCGACGGCAAGATGATCCAGGTCAACGCCCAGGCCATCACCTATGACGCCCTCGGTCGGATGGTGGCGAACGCCGAAGGCGAAATCGCCTATCTGCCCACCGGCTACAAGCTGGCGATCATGAACGGCCAGAACGGCGCGGGCGTCTATTTTCCGTTGCCCGGCGGGGCACACGCCTTCGACCTGGGCGGCACGTGGCTGGAGGCCCACAGCGATTGGCTGGCCAGCGGCCGGCTGACCACAACCACGGCCCCGGCTTTCTACCACGCGTTGTCCTATGCGCCGTTCGGCGAGGTCTACGCTAACGCCGGCGCCGGCTCGTCGGAGTGGTTCACGGGCATTGACGCCGACACGGCGCCCAACCTCTGGGACTTCCCGGCGCGGGAGTACGCCAGCGTGCAGGGCCGCTGGCTCTCGCCCGACCCCTCCGGCCTCGCCGCCGTCAATCCCGCCAATCCCCAAAGCTGGAATGCCTACGCCTACGTCGCCAACCAGCCGCTTACGGCCACCGACCCGCTGGGACTGTGTCCCGGCGGCTGCGGGGGCCAGCAGATCGGAGGAGGCAACCCGCTGACCCCTTCTGCACAGTGCGAGGTCGAGGGGCTTCCGGACAATTGCTGGCTTAACTCGCTTGCAACCGATTTCCTTTGCGGCACCGGGCAGCCGTACCAGCAGCTTGACCCCTCTTGCCGCCAGTTCGCCTTCACCGGCCCAAGCGGCGGCATCGTCGTGGGCAGCCGCAGCGCCAGGATCGGCCCCCTGAGCCCGCCGGCCCGGCCGGCCAACGCGGCACCCCCAACCTGCCCGGGCGGGCCAGAGCTCGTCGCGGGGGGCTCGGCCGGGTTTGCTGCGCCCCTCGGAAATGAGGCAACAGCGCAGTTCGACCTTCCCCTCAAGGACCCGGTCGGTGGCGAGAAACTGCAATTAACTGGATCGCTCAACGGCGGGATACCAGAGGTTCACGCAATTGTTTTCGCCGGATTTGACCAATTGAGCGGGCCCACGGCCGACTATGTGAACGTCGGCCTTTCCGGCCTGGGACGCATCTCGGTGTCGATCCCGATCAAGGCCACTTTCCCCTACGTGAACGGCCTGATCTTCCAGGCCGGCGCGGGGGGATCGGTGCTCGGTTTGCAGGCGACGATAACGGTCCCGGCGGAGACCGGTTGCGTGGGGCGGCCGTGATCCAGGCTGCGGGAGCCGTCGTCGCGCTGGCGCTCGTGGTCCTTATCAACGAGCGGCGCCGGTTCACCGAGCGCGCCTGGCTCTGGGGATTGCTCGCGACCTCAGACTTCGGGGCCGCCGCCACGGCGGCCTTCGCGGCTGCTGCCGCGAGGCCCCCGGCGTCCCGGCTGGAGCAAGCCGCTGAAATTGCGCCGCTCCTCGGCGGCGCATTGGCCGCGCTTATATTTCTCGCGTGGGCCTGGCTCGCCCACACCCGGCGCGAAGCTCGGCGGCGGGACCTGGCATTTCGGATCTGGGCCCTGAATGTGCCCGTATTCTTTTTCGCCTGCCTGGGGACGGTGCTGGTCGTAAACGCCCTGCGGTAGCAGCGCTGACCCGACGCCCGGGAGCTGTGCCGAGCGACGCTGGGTGTCTCCGGCGGTCGCAGGGGTCGCGAGGCTGCCGGGGCCCCGCGAATTGTGCCGCGCCTGTGCCATAACCCCGCTACCTACCGCGGTATTCCGCGGGGTCACACTGGCCCGCTCCCAGCTAGCCGGGCGGAGCCGTTCTCGCCGATGGCGACTCGG
>DAHUYO010000041.1 GCA_027315185.1 Acidobacteriota bacterium | reverse complement strand
TGGAAGAGGCCGTCGGCGGCGGCGCGGGCCGCGGCGGCGGCGCCGCCGTTCAGCGCCAGCTTGGCCAGTTCCAGATACCAGTCGCAGAACTCATGCCAAAAAAAGTGATAGAGCCCGTCGGCGGCGTCATGGAAGCGAAACGCGGCCAGGCTGTCCTGCATCCGCGCGGCCAAACCGTTCAGGCGGGAAAAGATCCAGCGGCTGGCGAGATCGCCGCCTTGCGGCCGCATCGCCGCCTGCGCGGGCAGCGGCGGCCGCCGCCAGCCGAACTCCGTCTCCGCCTTGTCCAGGCTCAGGAAGATGAATCGGGCGGCGTTCCAAATCTTGTTGGCGAAGGCGCGATAGCCTTCCATGCGCGCTTCGGACAGGGCGATGTCCGTGCCCGGTGCGGCCATCGCCGCCAAGGTGAAGCGCACGGCGTCGGTGCCGTATTTTTCCGTCACCACCATCGGGTCAATGACGTTGCCCTTGGTTTTGGACATCTTTTGCTTTTCCGCGTCGCGCACCAGGCCATGAATGTAAACCTGGCGGAAGGGCACGCTGGCGGCCAGGCTCCGGCCGTCCCGCTGACGGAAATGCACGCCCATCATGATCATGCGGGCGACCCAGAAGAACAGGATGTCGAAGCCGGTGATCAGCAGGCTGGTGGGATAGAACGTGGCGAGATCGGCGGTCTGCTCCGGCCAGCCGAGGGTGGAAAAGGGCCACCGGGCGGAGCTGAACCAAGTGTCCAGCACGTCCGGGTCCTGGTCCACGGGCCCGCCGCAGTTGGGGCAGTTCGCCGGGTCTTCGCGGCTGACGATGACGCAACCATGATTGCGGCAATGCCAGGCGGGAATGCGGTGGCCCCACCACAGTTGCCGGGAGATGCACCAATCGTGGAGGTTGGCCATCCAGTCCAGGTAGATGGCGCGGTAATTGGCGGGGGTGAAGGCAATATGCCCTTGCTCGACGGCGGCGATGGCGTCGGCGGCCAAAGGCGCGATCTTGACGAACCACTGCATCGAAACCCGCGGCTCGACGATGCTGCGGCAGCGCTGGCAATGGCCGATGGCCATGGGGTGGTCCCGCACGCCAGCCAGCAATTCCTGCGCCTGCAAGTCGGCGACGACGCGGCGGCGGGCCTCGAACCGGTCCAGGCCGGCGTAGGCGTAGGCGCGGTCGTTCATCCGGCCCGCGGCGTCCATCACCTCGATCTGCGCCAGGCCATGGCGCTCACCGGCGGCGAAGTCGTTGGGGTCGTGCGCGGGAGTCACTTTCACCGCGCCGGTGCCGAACTCCGGCTGCGCCAGCTCATCGGCGATGACGGGAATCTCGCGGTCGGTCAGCGGCAGCCGTACTTTGCGGCCGACCAGGTGGCGATAGCGCTCATCGCGCGGATTCACCGCGACGGCGACGTCGCCGAGCATGGTTTCCGGCCGCGTGGTGGCGATGGTGATGAACTCGCCGGGTGAACCGGCCAGCGGATAGCGGATCTGGTACAAATGGCCGACGGTTTCCTCGTGGCTGACCTCCAGATCGCTGATGGCGGTCTGGCAGCCAGGGCACCAGTTCACCATGTAGCGGCCGCGGTAGATCAGGCCCTCCTCGTAGAGCGTGACAAAGACCTCGCGCACCGGGCGGGACAGGCCGGGATCCAGCGTAAACCGCTCCCGCGACCAGTCGCAGGAAGCGCCCAGGCGGACCATTTGGCGGCGGATGGTCCCGCCGCTTTGCCGCTTCCATTCCCACACTTTCTCCAGGAAGGCTTCGCGGCCCATCTGCCGGCGGTCCAGGCCCTGGCGGCGCAGCTCGCGCTCCACCACCATCTGCGTGGCGATACCCGCATGGTCGGTGCCCGGCAGCCACAACGCGTTGTCACCGGACATCCGCCGCCAGCGGACGATGGCATCAATCTCCGTATGCTCCAGCATGTGGCCCAGGTGCAGAGCGCCGGTAACGTTGGGCGGCGGAATCACCAAGGACCATGCCGGACGCGGGCTGGACGCGGCGGCATGGAACCAATCGGCGCTTTCCCAGCGCTGGGCCCAGCCGGGCTCGATGCGGGAGGGGTCGTAGACTCTTTCCAAAGCGGCAAACATGGGAGGAACCCAGTGCGCGACCGGCGCCGCGGCGCCGCTCATCGCGCTTATTCGACCTTGGCCGCAATCGCGGCCTGCACGCCCTCGGGAGTATCCACCGCCAGCACGGTCTTCCCCCGGTCCAGCCGCTTGATCAAGCCGGACAGCACGCGGCCCGGACCGGCCTCGACAAACGTATCCACGCCCCGAGCCAGCAGCCAGCGCATGGCCTTTTCCCATTGCACTGGCGAAGCAACCTGGCGGATCAATGCATCGCGCGCCTCTTCGGCGCCTTCGATCGGCTCGGCGTCCACATTATTGACCAGCGGGATCTCCAGCTCACAAAACAGAGTGTTCCACAGGTCGCCTTCCAGGGCTTCCTGCGCGGGCAGCATCAGGGAACAATGGAACGGAGCGCTGACGGGCAGCAGCACCGCCCGCCCTTGGCGCGCCTCGGCCAAAGCCACGGCTCGCTGCACGGCGGCGGCATCCCCGGCGATGACGGTCTGCCCCGGTGCGTTGAAGTTGGCGGGGGAGCAGACCTGGCCCTGGGCGGCTTCGGCGCAGAGGACGTCGACCGCCTCCGCGTCCAGGCCGAGGATGGCGGCCATGGCGCCCTGCCCCTCCGGCACCGCCGACTGCATCAGTTCGCCGCGGCGGCGCACGGTGCGGATCGCGTCCTTGAAGTCCATCCCGCCGGCGATGACCAGCGCGGCATATTCGCCCAGACTGTGGCCGGCGACGTAATCCGGGCGCAGGCCTTGTTCCATCAGCACCCGGGCGACGGCGACGTCCACCGCCAGCACCGCGGGCTGCGTATTGGCGGTGCGCTGCAGCTCCTCCTCCGGCCCTTCAAAGCACAAGCGGGACAGGAGAAAGCCGAGAGCCTGGTCGGCGTCGTGGAAGGTGGCGGCGGCGACCGGATAGGTCTCCGCCAGCAGGCGGCCCATGCCCGGGTACTGTGAGCCCTGGCCGGGAAAGAGAAACGCGGTAGCTGTCATGATTGTGCGGCGGGCGGCGCGGACGGTGCGGCGGCGTCGCCTTCGGCGGTAGGCGCGGCGGCGGCCAGCGGAGCGGCGCCAGGAACGGGATGGCGGAGGATCTCCGCCTCGATCTGTTCGTTGATGTGGCGGAGGTGGAACTCCCGGGCCACGCGAATGGCGTTTTGAATGGCCTTGGCGTTGGAACGGCCGTGGGCGATGATCACCACGCCGCGCACGCCCAGCAGCGGCGCGCCGCCGTATTCGCTATAGTCCAGCTGCCGTTTGAAGCGGGCATAGGCGCCGCGCGACAGGGCGTAACCGAGCTTGCTGGCCCAGGTGCTTTGCAGCGAGGTCTTTAGCAGGGAGCGGACCGTTTCCACCAGGCCTTCGCTGATCTTCAACGCGACGTTGCCGACGAAACCGTCGCAGACGATGACGTCCACGTTGCCGTTGTAGACGTCCCGGCCTTCGACGTTGCCGATGAAATCCATCGGCAACTGGCGCAGCAGGGCGAAGGTTTCGCGCGTCAGGTCGTTGCCCTTGATCTCCTCCTCGCCGATGGACAACAACCCCACGCGAGGACGGGCGGAGGAGAGGATGACGCGATGGTAGATCTCGCCCATGATGGCGAACTGCTCCAGGTGCTCGGGGCGGCAATCCACGTTGGCGCCGACGTCCAGCATGACCGCCGCTCCGCCGGCGGCGGTCGGCACCACCGCCGCCAGCGCCGGGCGCTGCACCACGGGCAGGCTGCCCAGCGCCATCTTGGCCGTGGCCATCACCGCGCCGGTGTTGCCGGCGCTGACCAGCCCGACGGCTTCCCCTTCGCGCACCAGGCGCGCGGCGATGTGAATGGAGGATTTGCGCTTGGTGCGGACGGCGCGCACCGCTTTTTCATCCATGCGGATGACCTCCGGCGCATCCACGATCTCGATCACTCCCGGCGCTGCCCGGCGCGCGCCTCCGGCCGCCGCCAGCGCGGGGCGCAGCACGGCTTCCTGGCCGACCAGCAACACGCGGATGCCGTATTCGCGGGCCGCGGCGACGGCGCCGGCCACCTCCGGCTCCGGCGCGCCGTCACTGCCCATGGCGTCCAGGGCGATGGTAAGGGGTGTGGTCACGGGCGTGCAGCGGGTTACTTCTCGGCGACTTCCATCACCTCGCGATCCCGATAATAACCGCAGTGCGGGCATGCCCGGTGCGGCAGTTTGCGCTCATGGCAGTTGGGGCATTCCGACAGCGACGGCGCGGACAGGGAATCGTGGGCGCGGCGGGTGCTGGTGCGGCGTTTGGAATGGCGGCGTTTGGGGTTGGGCATGGCAGTGGTTATTGGGCGGAACCGCCGGGCGGACAGCCACAAGGCCCGGCGTTGCGATTATGGCCGCAGCGAGGGCAGAGTCCGGCGCAATCCTCCCGGCAGAGCACCCGCATGGGCAGCGTCAACAGAATTTGCTCCCGCAGCACGTCCTCGAACTCCAGGCCGGGCGGTTGGTAGAAATCAATGTCCGTGTCTCGGTCGTGAATCTCCATCGCGTGCTCCGGAGACCATTCTCCGGCCGGATGGTAGACCAAATGGGCATCGCCGGCGTATTGGGAGGGCAGCGGTTGCAGGCAGCGGGCGCAGAGCAGGTTCTCCGCCGCGCTCCATTGCAGATGCACCCGCAATTCCTGTCCCGCCAGACGCGCTTCGGCGCGGGCGTGCACCGGGCCCGACGCATCCAGGTCGGGATGGCGAACCTCCAGTTCCCCGGCGGCGAAGTCCCGCTCCAGCGTCACTGGCCCGAGGGCCAATTCTTCTAGCGCAATCAACATGGCGATTGGGAGGCAGGCGGAATCCCGCCAGACCCCGGGGGCCGTGGTGGGCGCCATAGGACTCGAACCTATGACCTCTGCCGTGTGAAGACAGCGCTCTAACCAACTGAGCTAGGCGCCCCAGGGCCTAAATGGACCGTTCCTAGTTTAGCAAACAGCCCCTGGACGGAAGCGACGAGAGCTGGCCCCGCAGCCGCCCCCTCACGCCCACCGTTCGCAGCCTAGGTCTCCTGGCCCCGTACGCGTTTGGCGTCAATGCCGTGGCGTTTGATCTTTTGGTTCAGCGTCGAGAGGGGAATTTGGAAGCGTTCGGCGGCATCGGTCTGCCGGCCATGGGTTTGTTCCAGCATGTCCAAAATGATCCGCTTTTCAAACTCATCCACGATGTCAAACAGGGTCGCCGGACTGCGGTCTCCGGCTCCATGCGTGGCCGGGGCCCAACCCGCCCAGGAAGGCGGCCGTCCGACCAGCGAATCCGGCAACAGCTCCGGTCCCACCGCCGGACCCGTGGACAGCACCACCGCGCGCTCAATGACGTTTTCCAGTTCCCGCACGTTGCCCGGCCAGTTGTAGTCGAGCAGAATGCGCAACGCCTCGGGCAGCAGCTTGCGTGGCGGCAGGCCGTTTTCCTGGGAATACTTGCCCAGGAAAAAATCCGCCAGCGCGGGAATGTCCTCGCGCCGCTCGCGCAATGCCGGCAGGCGGATGGAAATGACGTTCAGCCGGTAGTACAAGTCCTCGCGAAACCTTCCCTCCGTCACCATGCGCTGAAGGTCCACGTTGGTCGCGGTAATGACCCGCGCGTCCACCTGGATCTCCTCCACCCCGCCCAGCCGCATGAAGCGCCGGTCTTGCAGCACCCGCAGGATTTTCGCCTGCGTCTCCAGCGACATGTTGCCGATTTCGTCAAGGAAGATGGTTCCGCCGTCGGCCACCTCGAACAGACCCTTCTTCGGGGCGATGGCGCCGGTAAAGGCGCCGCGCACGTGGCCGAACAGGGTGGATTCCAGCAAGTCGGTCGGCATACCGCCGCTGTTGACTGGCACGAAGGCGTGGTCGGCACGGGGTGAATGGGAATGCACGGCCTTGGCGATCAGCTCCTTGCCCGTACCGCTTTCGCCCTGCAACAAGACGGTCGAACGGCTGGGGGCGACCTGGGCCACCAGGTCGAAAATGCGCAGCATCGCCTCACTCTTGCCGACGATATTGCCGAAGCTGGTGCGTTGTTTCAGCGCCCGTTTCAGCTCGACGTTTTCCCGCTCCACCCGGCTGGTGGCGATGGCGGCGGCGACATCGGCCAGCAGTTTCTCGTTATTCCAGGGCTTTTGCAGGAAGTTGCGGGCGCCGCGCTGCATCGCTCGCACGGCCATCTCCACCGTGGCGTAGGCGGAGATCATGATCACCGGCGTGTCGGCCAGGACCCGCAGCCGCTCCAGCACGTCCAGGCCGTTTTCGCCGGGCAGGGCGACATCCAGCAAAACCAGGTCAAACGGCGCCGCGCCGAACAGGTCCAGCGCGGATGCGCCGTCAGCGGCGGTGAGCGCCTCGAAGCCCTCCGAACGCAGCAACGCTTCCAAACCCTCCCGCACCGCCGACTCGTCGTCCACGATCAGCACGCGGCCGCGGGGCGGCTGCGCGTCCGGGCGCGCCGGAGCGAGGATCGGCGAGGCGACGGTGGAAGCGTCAGGCATGCACCCTCTGCCCCGCGCCTTCCCGGACGGCCACTGGTTCCGCCGCCGAGGGAAACTCCAGCCGGAAGCAGGCGCCCTCGCCGGGCGCGCTGGCGACGCTGATTTGGCCGCCGTGCTCTTGAATAATGCCGTAGCTGACGGAAAGGCCGAGCCCGGTGCCAGAGGACGGAACCGGCCCGGAACGGTCCGGCGTCTTGGTGGTGAAAAACGGATCGAAGATGCGGTTGCGCACCTCGGCGGGAATTCCCGCGCCGTCGTCCGCCACCTCGGCGCAGACCCGCCCGTCGCCGCAGAAGCTGCGCAGGCGCAGCCGCCCGCCGTTGGGCATGGCGTCGCGCGCGTTGAGAATCAGATTTAGGAACACCTGTTGCAACCGGCCGGCATCGCCCGCAATGGAGGGCAGGTCCGCGGCCAACTCAGTGGCCACCTGAATGCCCGCGCTGCGCAACGGATGCTCGGCTAACGCCAGTGTATCGCCGATGACGCGGTTCAGGCTGATGGGTTGCAGTTCGGCGCCGCCGGTGCGGGAAAAATGCAGCAGGTTGGAAACGATATCCGAAGCGCGAAACGTCTGCCGGGTAATCGTCGCCACGATGGCCGCGCGCGGATCCTCGGGTCCCAGTTGCTTGGCCAGCATTTGGGTGTAGTTGGCGATCACCGCGAGCGGCGTGTTGACCTCATGCGCCACGCCCGCCGCCAGCAAGCCCACCGAGCCCAGCCGCTCCGCCTGCGCCAGGCGCTGTTCCAGATCCCATTGCGCCGTAATGTCCTCGATCAGCACGATCCGCCCCACCACCGTCAACTGCCGGTTGACCAGAGGCGCCAGGGCGAAATGGATGGTCCGTTCGCCCGCCGCGCCGAGGGCCAAGCGGATGCGGTAGGCGTGTCCGCCGCTTTGATTCCGCCGGCGGTAATATTCCGCGGCGAAGGCGCGCCCCAGCGCCTGCCCCAGGGGCTGGCCGAGAACGCGTTCCCGCGGATAGCCGGTCAGCGCCTCCATCTGCGCGTTCCAGCTCTCGACGCGATCGTCCGCGTCCACCGCCGCGATGCCGACGGCCACGCCTTCCAAGATGTTTTCGTTGAATTCCTTGAGACGTTCGTATTCCCCCGCCTGCTGGCGCAGAGTGGCGTAAAGCCGGGCGTGGTCAATGGCCACGGCCAAATATCCGGCCAGCGCTTCCACCAAGGCCACGTCCTCGGACGACAGCAGGCTGCCGCCGTTGGTCCTACCCAACCCCAGCACGCCGACCACCCGGCCTTGAATTTCGCAGGGCAGGTAATAGTTCAAATCCAGCGCCGCCACCGTGGGCCCGTAGGGCGCCGACGCCGCCGCCGGATGCGTCGGGCTCTCAAAGAAGATGCGGCCCCCGTGGTACAGCCCCGCCGCGGGATCGAGGAAGTCCAACGCCGCACCCTGCTGCGCCGCTGCCGGCAAACCCGCCGGCAGCCCGCGGCCGGCCGCCAACCGGTAGCCGCCCTCGGCGGCGGCGCAAAACACCGCCAGCCGGCTCAGCGACAGCGTCGCGCTCAGCCGGTCCACCACCTGCGACAACAGCGGCTCCAGCCGCGGCTCGGCGTTCATCTGCCGCGCGAACTCGATCAGCGTGCGGCGGTAATCGTAGCGTTCCCGGTAGAACAACCGGTCCAGCCGTTCGCGCAGCCAATTCTTCACCGGCTCGAACAGCAGCGCCGTCACCACGATCGCCAGCACCCAGCCCGCCGGCCCCAGGTCGGGCGCGTGCGCATGCACCAGTGCGCCGGCCGCCGCCACCGCCAGGAAGTACACGGCGATGATGGCCATCGCCGCCAGGCTGTACACCACGCCTTGGCGAAACAAAATGTCGGCGTCCATGAGCCGATAGCGGACGATGGCGTAGGCGAAGGTGAGCGGAATCAGGATCAGCGACAGCAGCGACAAGCCGGTCCAGCGCGGCAGGTCCACGCCGGCCACGTAGGGAACGACGTACAGCGCCAAGAAAGGCAGCAGCCCCAGCGTCGCCCCGCGCGTCACCCACTTCATCTGCTGCCGCAGTTGGGTGTTGGCGGGGGGCAGCGTCGCTTGCCGATAGGTGTGGAAGAACGCGGCGAGGGCCGCCAAGAATGCCGCGGCGAGCCATAGGTACGGCAGACGGTCCAGCGCCGCCTGCAACTGCGGCAACGGCGCCGCAGTCACCACCGCGCCGCGCGCCACCGCCACCTGCACCGCCAACAGCACCGCTCCTGGCAGGTACAGCAGCGCCGCCAGGCCGGGCAGCCGGGCCAGCACCCCCTTGGGCCGGGGAAACATGAGGGCAAAATGGAGAAATAGCGCCGGCGCCAGCAGCAGCGCCGTTTCATTGGCCCAAAACACCGTCCAGTCAAACGCGTTTAGCTTGCCGGTGAAATGAAACGCATAGAGAACGAACGAGGCCAGGCAAAAGAGGTAGAACAGGCGAACGTGAACGGCGCTCGGGCGGCGAACCAAGAGGAAAATACCTACCGCCAGGTAAATCAGGCCGATCAGGTCCTCCCACAGCCAGCGCCGCAGATGCCCGGTTTGAGCCGCCAATCGCAGGCGGGCCACCACGAGCCGCCCATCGCGCAACAGGGCGTACGTCAGGTGATGCCCGGCGCCGGCGGCATAGAGTCGGCGGGACAGCGCCGCCGGGCTCGGCACCGGCCGTCCGCCGACCGCCAGCAAACGATCCCCGGCCCGCATCCCAGCGCGGCCAGCCGCGCCATGGGCCTGCACGCGGGCGGCTTCCAGCCCTTGCGCCGTCGCCTGCCAGCGCACATTGTCGGTGGGCGCGCGAAAAACCACCTGCTGCCGGATGCCCAGTAGCCCCAAAACCAGCAGAACCGCCGTAGCCAACACTAGCGCCGCGCCGGTCGGGCTCAGCAGGAAGGAACGTTCGGAAGCGGGACCGGCGGGCATGGCGGGAACGAACGAAAGGGCGGTGCGAATCCGATAGAGTTATCCGCCCAATGCTCAGCAATTGCCTTGCCAGCCGGAGGCAGTATCCACCACACGGCCGATGCCGTCCAGCGGCGAGGGGCCACCGCCATCGGGAAGGCATACCCGCGATCCGATATGGATTCCCATAACGGTGATCCTAGAATCCATAACGGCGGCTAGAAGTTGATGCTCAAACCGCCCCGGAACGAGCGGGCGGATTGAATGAGATAAAGCAAATGGCCGTCCGCGCTGATCACCGGAATGTAGCCCTGCGCCAGAAGGTTATGGAACTCGGCCAGCGCCGTTACCTTTCCGCCCGCCCAGCCGAAATCCGGCAAGGGTTGGCGGATGGCAACGTTCGCGAAGGCGTTGCTGCGGCCAAAGGTGTCGTCGTAGGGGTCCAGCGCCGTGGCGCTGGAGCCGTCCAGCCAGCGGTAGCTACAGGTGATGTGAGAACCGGTGAAGGGAATCACCGCCGCCCACTTCAGCGTGACCGCCTGCCGCTGCGCCGGCGCCAGCAATGGCGCCACCCGCCCGTCGCGCAGCGTTCCGTGCCCCGCCCGGGGCGCCAGCACCGGCCCGTCCGACCATTCCACCACCGCATCCATGCCGTGCGCCAACTGCCGGGCGTACACCACGCGGGCGCCGGCGCCGGAGTAGCTGCCGCCGTCGGCGCTGAACATATTGCTGAAGGCGTCCGGCAACAGATATCCCGCCGCCAAATCCGTTGCATCCGCGCCGCTGCCGCTCACGGCGGCGTGGGTGAAGGCGTCGTGGAAAACCGCGATGCTGAGCTGGTCGTAAGGCGAGAGGTCGTCGGTATAGGCGACCTCCTGGTGTTGTGCCTGTTCGATCTGCGGCGCGAAAGCGGCCACCGACAGCCGCGGCGCGGGATCGCCGCTCTCCGCGTAGTGCGGCGCGAAATGCACCGGCGGCGTGGCGGATGCGAAACGATATTCAATCGTGGCGTGCGGATTCACCCGCCAGCGCACCCGCGCGTAGGGGGCGATCTGGTGCACCGCCGACGCCAGCGCCACGTCGTCCACCATCACACCGTACTGCACCTTGAGGCGCGGCGTTACGTCCATGCCGTTGGCCAAGTTGAAGGTGTAGACGCGCAACTCCGGCGCTCCGGCCAGCGCGGGTAGGGGCAGTTGCTGCACGCCGAAGATCATCCGCGCCTGTCCGCTGTCGCCTTGCGGCGCAAACGCCACTCGCATCCCGGAGCCGCCGTTTTGCCCGGCGCTGGCGACGCCCATGTCCGCGCTCAGGGCCAGCTCGGATTCGCCCCACAAGGCATGCTCCACGGCGAAGTTGGTGGACCAGGCGCCATCGTTGCCCAGCGGCTGCGCCGCCGTCCCCGCCATGAAGGTGACATAGCCATTGACCCCGGCCGCCGCCGCCGCGCCGCCGGCCGTGTCGCCCGCCTGGCGCCAGCGCAGCGCCGGCCGTGCGGCATCGGTGCGCACCACCCAAGCGAAACGCCGCGCCGCGGCCGGGTCCGGGGCCGCCAGCCGGATGGTTCGCAGCACGCTCAGCAGCGGCAATGCCAGGTAGGAGGTGCGGCTGGCGCTGATGCGGATCCGCCGCCGCGCCAGCACGCGCGCACCCGCGCCCGCTTCCACCCAGTACAGCCCCGGCGCGAGGCCGGAAAAGCGGAATACTCCATCAGCGGGGGTACGCCGCACCCATTGCCGCGTTCCGCCCGCTGTCCGCGAGCCTGCGTCCGGCGTCAGACGAACCACGGCGTGCGGCAAGGGCTGGCCCAGCGCATCCGTTACCACCCCCAGCAGGCGGCCCGGCGCCACCTTCGGAGGCGGCGCGGCCCAAGCCGCCGCCAATAGCGCGCAGCAGCAGGCGACGGCGCGCAGCGCCCAGCGGCTGCGGCCCGCACCATCCGGGCTCCGGGGGGAGGTAGCCCAACGCATCAATGGGAAACCACGCTTCGCTTAATGCATGACGGTGAACGTGGACGTCGGGGACACCGCTTGTCCCGCCAAGTTGTCCGTCACCTTCACCGTCAAGCGGTAATACCCGGGAGCCAGGCTGGCCAGCGGCAGCGTCTTTTCCAAAGTGAGTTGTTCGGCCGCGTTGCTGACCTGGCTGGCCTGCTCCACGTAATTGAGAATGGTTTTGTGGTTGGCGAGATTGGTGATCTTCCAGTCAATCGTCGCCGAGGGCTTGTGCGTCGCCTTGTTGAGCTTTAAATTGTACACCTGCATCCAGATGCCCATGGACTGCTTCCGCGTGAAGCGGTTGCCGACCACCGGCCGGACCTTGGTGTCGCCAATAATGAACTGCCCGGTGCCCACCTGCTTGGCCGGCACCGGCTCGATTTGATCCGCCAGCATGATGCTGGAGGTGGCCAGCTTGTTGTTCGTATAGTGCGGCACCGAGATAGCGGTGCGCAGCGTGCCCATCTTGTCGGGCGCGTTGGCGTCCTTCAGCGCCAGCACCACCTTGTACCGCCCCGGCCGCAGCAGCGCGCCGTGCCAATAGCGGCTGTCCTTGTCGGCGTACTGCGACATCAACTCCGAGGGGATGTTCAGCGCCACGGTGTTTTCAAACGTGTCCACCACCTCGCCGCTGAGCGTCGAAATCTGCCCCAGCACGTGGATCTTGCCCGTATCCACGCCGTCCTTCTGGTGGAAGGTCATGGCGCTGTCGGGAATCTGCACGGTGAACGGCACCAGGTCGGTGTCGTTGGTGATCTTGACGTAGTCGGTGCGCAGCTCGAACGGCAACAGGTGGTAGCTGACGTTGTGGTTGACGATCGCCTCCAGGTCCTTGAACTTCACCTTCGGCGGCGCCATTTCCTCCGCGTACCGCTCCAGCCGGTTGAACTCGTTCATGCTCTCCGGCGTGAAGGGCGAATAGGGATCATGGGTCCCATCGGTGTTCTGGAACCGCGCCAGTTTGCTGGACATGCCCAGCTGTTCGTAGAGGGTCAGGCCCGCCCCGGGCACCTCCAGCAGCGCGTCCTTCTTCGACGGATCGTCGGTCAGCTCGTAGTCCCCGCACATGCAGGTGTCCACGAACTCCATGATGATGTTTTCGCCGATGCCGGGAATATAGCGATAGCGCCAGTCGGTGAACGGAAACGTCGAGGTCGAGCCCCCGCCCTGCGACATCGGCCGTTCATAGGTGCCGCCGCTGGGATGGTCGGTGATCTCGGTCGGCGGGCCAAAAACGATATAGATCCGCCCGCGATCGGTGCGCCAACCCGGCACCCCGGCGGCGAAGTGGGCGTTGGCGTAGGCCACGCGGCGATAGAACTGCTCTTTATAGGAGTTGTACAGCGAGCCCGGATTGGGATTGCGCCGCGCCCAGAAGGCTTCGATGAACTGGTCCCGTTCCTCGTTGGTCTTCAATTGCAGGAAGGCTTTGCGCTCCTGCGGCGAGATGATGTACGACACCACGCCGTTCAGCCACTTCTTGTAGTAGCCGCTCAGTTCTTGCCGCAGTCTTTTGTTCTGCTTTTTGCGCTGTTGCGCCGTCAACGGCAACGGATGCTGCTGCGCGCGCAACGGCGGCGGCAACATCGCCGCGCCGGCCACGAGCACCACGCCCGCTACCCAACCAGCGGCGCACCCGTGGCGACCGCGGCGGACCTCGCCCCGAGACCGCATCCTAAACCAACCCTTGATCAACGCTCAGCACCTCGCGCGCCCGCTCTCCGTGGCAGGAAAGGAGTTGGGCGGGTTTGTTCCACTGCCAGCATTGTATGTTCAAGGCAGATTGGACGCAAGCGCCGCGGCCACCGCGCGGAATCCGCCCGGTTTCCCGGCGGGGGCAACCCCGGAATACAATGATTTAAGGCTTTTTTGAAACAAATCCAGCGCCGTAATCGTTATCTCATCACGCGGGCCTTGCGCCCCGGCTCGAAGCATGAAACGTTGGAAAAAACCTCTCCTCGCGCTAGGCGCCCTCCTGGCCGTAGCGATCTTGGTCGGTGTGTCGGTGCTGCGCAGCCAGGAAGGCGTGGTCAAGGTGCAGACCGCCACCGCCGTCAGCCGCACCATCCGCGCCATCGTCAATGCCTCCGGGCAGATCCAGCCCAAAACCTACGCCGATATTGACGCCAACTCGATTGGCCAGGTCACCCAATTGCTGGTGAAGGAAGGTGACCGCGTGCGCAAGGGGCAGCTGTTGGCCGTGGTGCAAAACGTCCAGCAGGCCGCCGACGTTCAGGCCTTCCAAGCCGCCGTCCGCACCGCAGTCGCCCAATACGCCGCCGCCAAGGCCACGCTGGCCACCTCCAAAGCCGACCTGGCGAACACTCAAGCCCAGCTCAACCAGGCTCGCGCCAATTGGCGCCGCGCCGAGAGCCTCTACGGCGATCAGTTGATCTCCAAGCAGGAATACCAGACCGACCAAACCGCCTTCGACACCGCCCGCGCCGAGCGCGACCTTTCCGCCGCCAAGGTGCGCCAATCCGCCGCCGATCTGCTCAGTTCCGGCGCCGCCATCGCCCAGGCCAAGGCCAATTTGGCCCGCGTCAAAAATGTCTTTGAGTTGACCCAGCTGCGTAGCCCCTTGGATGGATTGGTGACGTATTTGCCCGTGCACGTGGGCGATACCGTGGTCGTCGGCATCCAAAATCAGCCCGGCAGCGAGGTGATGCGCGTCGCCAATATGAAGATCGTCCAAGCCGATCTCCAGGTGGATGAGACCGATATCAACACCGTCCGGATCGGCCAAAAGGCCACTCTCACCATTGACGCCTACGGCAATCGGATCTTCCCAGCCACCGTTACCGAGGTCGGCGATACCGCCATCCTCCGCTCCACCGGCCAGGCCGCCTCCGTTAATACCGGCACCAATACCGACCAGGCCAAGGACTTCAAGGTGGTGTTGACCCTGGCGCATCCCCCCGCCGATGTGCGTCCCGGGCTCTCCTGCACCGCTAACATCGTCACCGCCACCGCGACTCACGCGATCACCGTGCCCTTGCAGGCCATCGTGGAGCGTACCCAAGCGCAATTGGATCCGCCCCGCGCCGGCGCCGTGCAGGCCGCCCCGCCCGCCGCCAGCGGGCGGAAGCCGCAATTGATTCAAGGCGTCTTTGTCCTGCGCGCCGGCCGCGCCGTCTTTGTGCCCGTGACCACCGGCGTGACCGGGGTGGATAATATACAGGTGACGAAGGGGGTGCGCGCCGGCGACGCCGTCGTCATCGGCCCGTACCACGCGCTGCGCACCATGCCCAACCACTCGCCCGTGCGCATTGACAATAGTCTCTCCACCGCCACCACCAGCAGCAGCAGTTCCTCGTAGACCCGACCATGGCCACACCCACCATTCACCAGCCCAGCGCCACCACCGCCACGCCCTATGCCGGCGACCGCGAGGTGGTCATCCGCACGGAAAATCTTTGGAAGATTTATCAAATGGGCAGTGAGCAAGTGGCGGCGCTGCGCGGCGTGAATCTCCAGATCTACCGCAATGAATACGTCGCCATCATGGGCCCTTCCGGCTCCGGCAAGAGCACGCTGATGAACCTGATCGGCTGCCTCGATTCGCCCACCCGCGGCGAGTATTGGCTGAGCGGCCATTTGGTCAGCGCCCTGGATGATGACGAACTGGCCCGCATCCGCAACCAGGAGATCGGTTTCGTCTTCCAGACCTTCAACCTCCTGCCGCGCACCAGCGCCCTGCACAACGTCGAGCTGCCCCTCATCTACTCCGGCGCTCCGCCCGCCGAACGCACCGAACGGGCCATGGCGGCTTTGCAGCAAGTGGACCTGGGCTCGCGCGTGCACCACAAGCCCAACGAGCTCTCCGGCGGCCAGCGGCAGCGCGTCGCCATCGCCCGCGCCCTGGTCAACCGCCCCAGCATCATCTTGGCCGACGAGCCGACCGGCAATTTAGACAGCACCACCAGCAATGAAATCATGGCGCTGCTCGAAGTGCTCTGGGAGCGGGGCAACACCATCGTCCTGGTCACCCACGAACACGACATCGCCGAGCACGCCCACCGCGTCATCCATATCCGCGACGGCCAAGTGGCCGGCGACACCCGCACGCGCCGCGGGGATGCGGTGGCGAACCGCCCGCCGGCGCCACCCGCCTAGGCCCGCCACGCCCGCACCATGGGCATCCGCGAAGCCATCGCCGTCGCGCTCGGCACCCTGCGGGCGCACAAGCTGCGCAGCTTTCTCACCCTGCTCGGCGTCATCATTTCCGTCTGCACCCTGGTGGCGGTGGTGGCCATGGTGCAGGGCGTCAATACCTACGTCGGCAGCAAAATCGCCCGCCTCGGCAGCAACATCTTCAGCGTCAGCCAATTTTCCTTGAATGAAATGACCAACCCGGTGCGCTTCATGCGCGCCAGGGAAACCAATCCCATCATTCGCTACCAGGACTATCAATTCCTGCGCGCCAACGCCCGCCTGCCGCGGGCCATCGGCGCGCAAACCCAGCGCACCGGCACCGTCAAGCACAATGGCCGCTCGCTGGACGAGGTCAATATCAGCGGCGTCACCCCCAACGTGCTGGGCATGTCGGCGTTTCAGGTGGCCAATGGCCGCTTCCTGGCGCCCACCGATGAGCAGCGCCGCGCCTATGTCGCCTTCGTCGGCCCGGATATCGTCACCCACCTGTTCGGCGGCGCCAATCCGCTCGGCCGCCACATCCTGGTCAGCGGCCAGCAGTACGAGATCATCGGCGTCGCCACCGCCCAAGGCGACGTCTTCGGCCAATCGCAAGACAACTTCGTCATGATCCCGCTGCGGACCTACCAGAAGATCTACGGCAATCAAGACTCCATCACCCTGGATGTCCAGGCCCGCGGCGCCCGTCTGCTGCCCGCCACCATGGACGAGATGGAGATGCTGATGCGGGTCCGCCGCCACCTGAGCTGGAATGAAAAGAACAACTTCGGCATCATCGGCTCCGACGCGCTGATGACCCTGTGGCATACGCTCACCGGCGCCATCGCCAGCGTCATGGTCGGCGTCAGCTTCGTTTTCCTCGTCGTCGGCGGCATCGTGATCATGAACATCATGCTGGCCGCCGTCACCGAGCGCACCCAGGAGGTCGGCATGCGCAAGGCCGTGGGCGCCCGCCGCTCCGACATTCTCTGGCAGTTTCTGGTGGAATCCGCCGTGCTGTCCACCGTCGGCGGCTTGATCGGCGTCTTGTTGGCCTATCTCTTCACCTTGGCCGCCGGCGCGCTGACCCCCATTCCCTTCTCCCTGCCCCTCGGCGCCGTGGTGCTGGCCGTGGTCATCTCCACCTTGGTCGGCCTGTTCTTCGGCGTCTACCCCGCCAGCAAGGCCGCCCGCCTCACGCCCATCGCGGCGCTGCATTCGGAGGTTTAGGCCGTGGCCGCGCACTTCAGCGAAAACCTCCAGCTCGCCGTGGACACCGTCCGCGAGCACAAGCTCCGCTCCCTGCTGACCATCCTCGGCGTCTTCGTCGGCACCGTCACGCTGATGGCCATCGGCAGCATCCTCACCGGCATGAACAACCTGGTGGTGCAGCAGTTGCGCGGCTTCGGCACTGACACCATCTTCGTCTACAAATTCACCCCGGGCATTCACGTCGGCGGCCTGACCCGCGCCGAGCGCCTGCGCAAACCCATTAGCCAGGCCAATATCCGCGCCGTCGAGGAACAGTGCACCGCCTGCCAGGCCATCACCGCGCAGGTGTTCACCGGCTTCACCAACTACGGCACCAGCAGCGACGCGGCGCAATACCACAACCACGACGCCACGCCCATCCAGTTCACCGGCGCCACCCCCAACGCCCCCCAGGTCTTGAACCGCACCCTTTCGGCGGGCCGCTACTTCAACCCGTTCGAGAATGAGCACCGCGAGCGCGTCGTGGTCATCGGCGATTCCGTCGCCAAGGCCCTATTTCCCCACGGCGGCAACGCCGTAGGCAAGACCATCCTGGTGGATGGGCTGGACTTCCGCGTGGTCGGCGTCTTCGCCCAGCAGAAGATCACCGGCAACCGGCAAAATCTCACCGTCCAAATTCCCTACAACACCTACCACAAGCTCTACCCCGAGGCCCGCGAGCATTTCTTCGCGGCGGCCGCCAAGCCCGGCGAAATGTCCGAAGCCATCGGCCAAATCCGCGGCGCCCTGCGCCGCTCCCGCGGCGACGGCTGGAACGCTCCCGACAGCTTCGGCATCGCCACCGCCGACAGCATCATCGGCCAATTCCACGACATCACCGCCGAGATCGCCTTGGTCATCGTGGTCATCGCCTCGATCGGCATGCTCATCGGCGGCGTCGGGGTCATGAACATCATGCTGGTCTCGGTCACCGAGCGCACCCGCGAAATCGGCGTGCGCAAGGCCATCGGCGCCCGCCGCCGCGACATCATCGCCCAGTTCCTTTCGGAGGCCGTGGTGCTGACCGCCGCCGGCGGGGTATTGGGCATCGCCGGCGGCTGGCTCATCAGCCTGCTGATCAACGTGCTGCTGCCCAACCTGCCCTCCTCCGTGCCCCTTTGGGCCGTCATCACCGGTCTGACCGTGTCCGCCGGCGTTGGCGTGTTCTTCGGCCTGGCCCCGGCGGTCAAGGCCTCCCGGCTGGATCCGGTCGAAGCCTTGCGTTACGAATAGAGCGGTCTCAGGCCCTACTGCTCCGGGCTGACGCGGCGATAGCCGCCGCGCGACCGGCAACGCCGGCAAGATGCCGGCGCTCCGGTGGCGGGCCGGCACCCTTGGCGCGGCACGCGCTGCCGTCCGCCTTTGGGCTATGCTCACCTGCATGGGCAGCCCTACGACGCCGGCCGCGGATGCGCCCAGTCCCGCCCGGTCGGCCAACACCCCCTGGCGCCACCGCTGGCGCGAAACCTGGCGCCTGATTCGCGCCACCGGCAAATTGCTCGGCCCCAGCGCCCAGTTCCTGACGACCACCGAAGCCCACACCTATGCCTATTCCGTCTCCGCCAATCTGCTGCTGGCCTTTCTGCCCTTCATGCTGTTGATGGTCTGGGTCTCCCGCCATATCTCGCGGCTGAGTTTCGTCCTCTCCGTGGTCGGCCAATTCGTCCGCGCCTACCTGCCCAGCGGCGGCAGCGTCATCATCGGCGACATTACCTTTCTGGCTTCGCAGCAAACCGCTCGTATCTTTTCGGTCATCATGCTGGCGATCACCAGCACCGGCGTCTTTCTGCCCTTGGAGGTCGCCCTCAACGGCATTTGGGGCTTTAAGAAAAACCGTAGCTATCTGGGCAACCAGGCGGTTTCCCTCCTGGTCGTCGCCATCTGCGGCGCCCTGGGCGTGGTCTCCATCCAATTGGCGGTCCTGGGTCAGCGGGCGGTAGATTGGATCGCCCCGGGCAATGGGTGGCTGCCCAACCTGCTCGACTTCGTGGTCTTGAAGTTCTTCGCATTTCCCGCCGCCATCCTGGGCTTTTTCTTCATTTATTGGCTCCTGCCCAATGGCAAGATCTCCCCGGAACGCGTCTTTCCCGCCGCCCTCTACGCCGGCGTTCTGGCGGAGGTCTTCCAAACCGTCTTCCGCTGGCTCCTCCCCGTACTGGACTTCGCCCGCGTCTACGCCAGCCTGGCGCTTCCGGTGACCCTGCTGGTTTGGGGCTACTCCGGCGCGCTTCTGCTGCTGTTCGGCGCCACGCTTTCGGCGCGCGGCGTGGCCCGTCTGCCCCATCTGCACCTGCGCCAGCATGTCGCCCACGCCACCCGTCATCTCCGCGGCGGACCGGACCTGGCGGACCCTGGCGCCCCGCATCCGCCGCTGTAACCGCACCCCGTATAATTGAAGTCGGCAGGCGCCGGGCAATCGCGCCGTCCGCCACCCGGCGGGCGGGGAGGAAAGTCCGGACTCCAGCGGGCAGCGTGCTGGCTAACGGCCAGGGGTTGGGCTTCACAAAGCCCCGTCACGGACCAGTGCCACAGAAAATATACCGCCCGGCTTCGGTAGGGGCGGGCCGACGGCCCGCGTTGACCGGGGCGGGGTAAGGGTGAAAAGGTGCGGTAAGAGCGCACCGCTCCGGCGGCGACGCCGGAGGCAGGGAAAACCCCACGCGGAGCAAGACCAAATAGGGGAGGAGTCCCGTGCCGCAAGGCGCGGGGCGCGGGCCGGCCCGGTCCGCCAAAACTTCCGGGTAGGTTGCTAGAGGCGGCCAGTAATGGCCGTTCGAGAGGAATGATTGCCACCCCGCCTCGGCGGGACGTACAGAATCCGGCTTATAGGCGCCTGCCACTTCTCATCCCCATCGCTGCAACCTCCACCGCATGACCGAAACCCCTTCCGTCCAGCGCCTGCGTCCCGCCCGCCAATTCTCCGGCGTGGTTCGCCCGCCTGGCGATAAATCCATCTCCCATCGCTACGCCCTGCTCGCCGCCTTGGCCGATGGCCGCAGCACCATCGCCAACTTTTCCACCGGCGCCGACTGCCACTCCACCTTGCAATGCGTCGCCGCCTTGGGCGCGCGGATCGAAATCGGCGCCGCCGCGAATGCCGCATCCGGCGCCTCGGGCGATGGCGCTCGCGCCATTACCGGACATGGCCGCCGCGGCTTGCACGCGCCCGCCGCCGAATTGGACGCGGGCAACTCCGGTTCCACCATCCGCATGCTCAGCGGCATCCTGGCGGCCCAGCCCTTCGCCAGCCGGATCAGCGGCGACGCTTCCCTGCGCCGCCGTCCCATGCGCCGCATCCTGGAGCCTTTGAGCCAAATGGGCGCGCAAATCACCGCCGCCGGCGGCGGCCGCCCGCCCCTGGCGTTTACTCCCGTGGCCGGCCTGCGCGGCATTACCTACCAGCCCCAGGTGGCCAGCGCCCAAGTCAAGACCGCCGTCCTCTTCGCCGGCTTGTTCGCCGCCGGCGAAACCATCGTCGCCGAGCCGCAGCCCACCCGCGACCATACCGAGATCGCCCTGCGCCAGTTCGGCGTCGCCCTGGATTTTCCCGCCCGCAACCGCATCGCCCTCCGCCCTCCCGCCGCGGAACTGGCGCCGCAGGAGCTCCGCGTTCCCGGCGATCCCAGCTCCGCCGCGTTTTTCCTCTGCGCCGCCGCCATGCTGCCGGAAGCGGATCTGCTGGTGGATCAGGTCTCCCTCAATCCCCGCCGCTCCGCCCTGCTCGACGTGCTCCGCCGCATGGGCGCTCGCATCGGCGTGGTCAACATCGAGGAACAGAACGGCGAACTCGCCGGCAGCCTCACCGCCCGGCCGCCCGAGTCCGGCCGCCTTCAGGGCACGCAAATCGCCGCCGCCGAAGCCGTCGCGCTGATTGACGAAATCCCCATTTTGGCCGTTCTCGCCACCGCCGCCGAAGGCGGCATCCGCTTCCGCGACGTCGCCGAACTCCGCGTCAAGGAGAGCGACCGCATCGCCGCCATCGCCGCCAACCTCCGCCGCATGGGCGCCGAATGCACCGAATATCCCGATGGCCTCGACGTTCCCGGCCCGCAATCGCTGCGCGGCGCGGCGCTGGATAGCTGCGGCGACCACCGCATCGCCATGGCCTTTAGCATCGCCGCCCTGACGGCCGTCGGCGACAGCGAAATCCACGACCCCGGCTGCGCCGCCATCTCCTTCCCGGAGTTCTTCCCCACCCTCGCCCGCCTCACCGGCGAATAGCCCGGCAGCGCGTAGATCGTGCGATAGCCGGCCGGGCTGTCTTCCCCGGCGCGGAGATCGCGGGATAGCCGTCCCAGCTGTTTTTCCGCCGCCCGGGAGGGCGACGGCCCCGCCTTTGGCGGGACGCCGTCAGAACACGAGTGCGTACGCGGGGCAGGAGTCCTACCCCACGCTTCGCCGTCAATGCTTCAGCGGTGCGGGGTCGCTCCGCCGCGCCCGGCGTGGCCCCACGCTGCGGCGCAAATCTCCCCGCCGCGCGAAATGTCTCCGCCGCGCCCGACGTGGGGAATGCCTCCGGCTTCCGTGCGGACGCGCTCCGCGCGGCCGGGCCGGATAGCCTGCAATCGGCCTCGGCCTTTGCGCTCCGCGCTTCAGTGCGCGGCCGCCCCGCCGCCTTGTTCCCTTCCGCGATTCCTTCCCATGCGGTGCCGCCCGGGAGCCTACCCACAGCAAAAGTAGGGCCGCCATCCTCGGGCCGTTGTCCCGCCGCGCCGCCCCCGCATTGGACCATTGGTCCGGGCAACTTCGCGCCCCGCCGCCTCGCTCCAACCACCGGCTCCGCCGCACACTTCGGCGGTGCTGGGGCGCGCGTACCGGCCCAACCCGGCGCGAAATCGGGGTTCAGCCGCGCCGTTTGGGGCCCGCGGGACGCCCCGCAGCAGGCCGGGCGGGGGAACGCGTCTACCTGTTTATGCCCGGCTCGCTATGCCCGACTCGCCCGCCATCCATTCCGCTATGGCCGTCGTCGGCCAGGCTGACCGCTCGGCCTCGGCCGCCCCGGATCCGTCGTTCCCAACGCCCGACCCCGAGCCGCTCGCCGATCCCACCCTCCGCGCAGCCGCCGTGGCATTGCTGGCCGCCTGCTGGCGCGCCTGCGAAGCCGCGGGCGTTGACCCTCTGCGTTATTCCGGCCGCATCGGCCTCTTCGCCCCGGAGGCAGCCCCGGCCGCCGAATGGGTGCGACAGCGATTGCGCCTCGCTGTACCCGCGGTGACCGCCGGTGACTCGCTGGCCACCGCCATCACCGCCCTGGCGGGCGAAGCAGTAGACCTGGCCTTGGCCGCCACGCCCGGGCCGGTCTGGCTGCTGGCGCGGGAGGACGAGGCGCGCGCCCTGCGCCTGCCCCTCCGTGCCCGCGTCTCCGCCGATGGCGCCAATCGCATGGTCGCGCCCCGCGCTGATCCACCGGGCCAACCGATGGTCCCGCCGCCGGACCCGGCGCATCCTCTCTTGTTTCTCCTTTCCGCCCTCAGCCCCTCCGCCCTAGCCGCCCAATCTGGGGCTCTGGCCGCCTTCGTTTCCGCCCATCGGCATTTGGATCTCGCAACCGCCGCGTTCACCTTGCAAATCGGCCGTCATCCCTTCGCCTGCCGCCGCTATGTCCTCGCCGCCAACCACACAGATTTAATCGCCGCTCTCGCCGCGCCCGCCACGCCGCCGCCCGCCGATTGCAGCGACCTGGCCCTGCCGCCGGCGTCCGTCCCCGCCGCCGACGACGCGCCGCCCGTCTATCAGGAACTCTGCTTCCGCTGCGCCGAGGCGGCGGACGCCATCGGCCTTTCGTCCGCCGATCGCAACGCCCCCGGCTCCCCTTACGCCGACTTCCGGTCCGCCTTCGCCCATGCCGGCTTGCTGTTGCGTTGGGGCCTTCGCCCCCGCCGCCTGCGCGCCTCCGGGCCGGCGCTTTACGCCGCCGCCGCCATTGCCGGCCTGGGCACCATCGAAGACGCCCTGGCCGCCTGCATCCATCACCAGCCCCTACCGCCGCCACTATCCCCATCCCTGTCAATGGAGCCACTCCTACCGCTGATAGATGCCGCCACCGGCATGCCCTGGCCGGACCTTTCCCTGCCCGCCGCGCCTGCGAACGCTGAAAACGCCCCGGGCGAATCCCAGTGCACCAACCCAGGCCCCGGCGCGCATCCCCCTGTCCCCTCACCCTGCGAGTTTTCTCCCGCCCCCGGCACACTCGCGGCCAGCCCCTCCGGCGATCTCTCTACCGCCGCTTCTCGCGAACCCGCTGTACCGCCTCCTGGCAACGACCTTGCTGCTGCGTGGACCGCTTGGCTCACGGCCCTGGGCGACCAATGGCTCACCGCCGCCGAGCCCGCTATGGAGCCAACCTGGGAGGCGATCTACGCCCCGGCGCCGCCGCCGCGCATCGCACTCCCCACCTACCCCTTTGCCATTGCCCCGGCGGCCCCATTGCCCTGCATCCCACCGCCGCAGCTCGCCGCGGCGGCTTGCCCCGACCCGGAGCACCAACCGGGTTCCCCGCAGCCGTCCGTGGATTCGGGGTCGGATTCGGGGTCGGTAGCGGGGCCCCTGCCCAAAAATTCGCGATCGAAACCCGAGCCCCCGATCCGCCGCAGGGCGCCTTGGGTTGGAACTAGCGGGAGCGATCCGAGTCGGGCGGTTGAGCCGCCGGCTCCTCCGCCTCCGGCCCTGTCCCAATCCAGCACGCCTGGTCCCACTGCCGCCAGCGAGGCAGACCCGGCGCCACTCGCCGCCGTCGCGGATCCGACTGTCCCGCCGCTGGACATCCCCGCGCGTTCCCCCGTTCCGCCGCTGCCACCGCTGCCACCGCTGCCTGAGAGCGCCTGCTCCCGAGCTCTCGATCCGCCGCTGTCAACACCCCATCCGAACCCGCGTCCGACCGCGGCCGATCCCCGCTGCGACCTCGCCTTGCTCCTCGCCGCCGTGGCTCGGCGCAACGCCGACCGCGAAGCCGTGATTTGCGACGGCCAGCGTTGGACCTATCGCCAATTTGACCTTCACGCCCGCCAGCTCGCCGCATACCTCCGCCGCCTCGGTCTGCGCCCCGGCGATCGCTTGGCCCTCGCCCTGCCCCGCTCGCTCGATTTCGCGGCGGCGATGTTGGCGGTGGTCTACCTGGGCGCCGCCTATGTTCCCTGCGACGGCCCCAGCATGCCGCCCTTCCCTGTCTCCGGCATCGTCGCAATACTCACCGCCGGCGGCCCGCCCCCACGCGCCGCGCGCCGCTGGCTGCATGTGGACCTCTGCCGCGACGCGGCGGCCATCGCCGCCATCGCCTCGGAGGACGCTCCCGCCCCCCGCGCCGCCGATCCCGCCGCCCCCGCCGCGCTGCTTTCTTCCCCCACCCGCCGCCTGCTCCGCCGCGGCCGCCTAGCCCGCCTCGCCGCCCCTGCTCGCCGCTCACCGCCCCGCTCAACATTCTCCGCCGATGCGCCATCGGGCTCGCCACCGCGCCGCTGGAGCGGGCCCAGCGCAGCGGAGCGGAGCGCCATGCGGCGCCGCAAGCAGCGCGAGGCGGCCGGTGGCGAACCGTGGTCCCCGAAACCGTCCGCGGTTTCGGGGCAGGAGGGCCGGGAGGAGTGCCCTGATGTACCCGATCCGGCCCGAGCCCGAGCGGAGCGGAGCGAAGCGCAAAGCAACGCCAACGGAGCCCCGCGACGATTATCGCCCCGCGCAATCAATGGCCCGCCGCCGGTGCAGCTCTGGCATTATCCCGCCGGAGATATCGCCTCCATTGCCCAGACCTGGCGCGTCTGGCTCCGCGGAGGCCGCGTCGTCATCGTGCCCCCAGGCCCGCCCCGCCGCACCCACGACCTGATGCAGTTGGCCATCGCTGAGGCGACACGCCAGCCCGCTCCGCCCGCCGCTCCGGCAAACACCGGCGCCCGCTTGCCGGCCCGCCCGGCTATTTGGCTCTGGATCGAGCCTTGTCCCTTGGCATTGGCGCTGGCGCGGCGGCGGCGTTCGTCCGCCTCCCCTCCGGTCCGCATCCTGCATCTTGCCGACAACCGCGCCGCGGCTTCCCTGCCCGCGCTCGCCGGCCTCTATCTGGCCCATCTGCGCCGCGTGCAGCCCAGCGGGCCCTATCATCTCGCCGGCGCCGGTCGTTTCGGCCTGATCGCCCTCGAGGTGGCGCACCAGTTGCGCCGCGCCGGTGAATCCGTCACCGGCATAGCCCTGTACCAAACCGTGCGCCCCGATCTTTGGCGCTCTTGGCCTCCGCCCGCCGCCTGGCTCGCTCGCCGCGCCGCCGCCTGCCTCGCCGCTATCCCGGTCCCGCCCCGCTGGCGCCTGCTCCGCGCCGCCGTCGCGTATGCGCCGCCCTTCATGCCCGGCCTCGTGTATCTGTTCTCCCGCCAGCCCGCGCCGCGCTGGCCTCGTTCATTGCGCCGCGCATTCGCCACCCTAGGCTGGACCGCCGAACAGCTGCCGCAACTCCGCCTGCATCCCTTGCCCGCCCACCGTCCCAGCCGCCCTACCCCGCAAGCCATCCGCCTCGCCCGCCGCCAGCTCATCCGTCTGTTGCGGTCCTTGCGTGCTGACGCTCCCGTGCTCACCACCGCCACCGAACATTAAGCGGCACCAGATGCCGCCGCCGCTGGCGCGGAGACGGTGGGATGGCCGTCCCGGCTGTCTTCCTCTCCGTACGCGGTTGGAAACGCCGGCCCCGCCCCGCCCCGCCCCGCCCACACTAGAAGGTGACGCCTAGCCCGGCGGCCAACGTCGAATTGTTCTTGTGATTCCCCGGCAGCGGGTTGCTCAAATAAAACTCGACGTAGCTCACCGTGAACGACAGCCGCTTGCTGATCGGCGCCGCGAACGCCGTGTTGGTATCGAACCGGTACTGCCCGGTTTGGCTCAGGTTGGGGTAGAACTCCAAATCGTGGATGATCTTCATCCCGTGCGCCAGCTTCAGCGTCAAGTTTTCCCCCACCAGCACCTCGGCGCTGTTCTGCGTCAGCGCGACCGGCGCCCCCGCGACCGGCGCGAACGCCGTGTGCACATAGGTCATACCCAGCAGGCCGCTGAACGTCAGCCGTTTGGTCTGCCACAGGTTTCGCCCATAGCCGCCGCCGTAGGTCTGCCGCAGCCGGATGCCCTGCGGCTGGATGTAGTCGAGCTGCGCCATGGCGAACAGAAAGTTCTGCTTGTCCAGGGCCCGGTCTTCCCGCACCCCGCCGCTGACCGTGTCCGACTGGATTACCGCTCCGCTCGAGCTGCTGGAGTGGGAGAACAGTAGCGTCGTGTTCACCAGCGTCTGCCACTTGGCACGCCCGTGCTTGCCCTTTTTGCCCCCGCGCACCGCATGCAGGTTGGCGGAAATGCTCCGGGCTTGCGTGTCTCCCGTGGTCATGCTGTACCCCAGGCTGCCCGTGCCCTTCCATCCCTGCCACGGCTCATGCGGCTGGTGCAGGCGCACCGGGCGCCGTTTGGCGCCTTTCGTCTTGCGCCCGTTGGTGCGCACCGCCTGCTGCCGCCCCGCCCGCGGCGGGGTCGCCGCCGCACCCCCCGCGGCCATCGCCAGCACCACCGCCGCCGCGGCGAAATGCCGCTGCACCTTGCGCCAAATTGTCATGCAGTCACTCCCGTCACACCCAGATTCCGCGACCAATTGAATTGGGCCAGTCAGTCACCCCAGTGTAGCCGCCACTCCCGCCGCCGCAGGGCGATGGCGGCGCAGTACCCCGGCGCCGGCTCCAGATGCTCCAGCCGCCACTCCTCCGCCTCCCGCGGCGCGCCCCGCACCGCCAGCAGCGCCGCCGGCGCCCCCGCCGCCAGCGAAACCACGAACCCGTCCAGCGGCAGGGCCAGCCCGCTGCCCAGCGCTTTCAAATACGCCTCTTTCCGCGTCCAGCAGCGGAAGAACCCCGCCTCCTGCTCCCCCGCCGGCAGCGCCCGCAGCGCCGCCGCCTCCTCCGGCGCGAAATACCGCTCCGCCAGTCCCTCCGTCACCGGCCGCATCGCCTCGATATCCGCCCCAATCTCCCCCGCCGCGGTCCACGCCGCCAGCGCCCATCGCCCCGAATGGCTTAGGTTGAAAAAGAAGCGCTCCCCCCGCGGCCCGCTCAGCCGCGGCTTGCCCCGCTCCCCGTAGGCGAACTCCATTTCCGCCGGCGGGATTTGCAAGACCCCGCCCAAGATTTCCCGCAGTCCGCCCCGCGCAGCGATAAAGCTGCGCCGGTCGCGCTCAAAGTAGAACCGCGCCGCGCGCGCCCGTTCCTCCGCGGAAAGCAGCGCCTCGAACCGCGCCAGATCCGCGTCGCTCACCTCCAGCGGGAAGCACCGCGCCCAAACCTCGGCCACTTCCTCTCCCCCCGCCTCCGCCATCCTCACCGCTCCGCGGCCCCGCGGCCCGCCGCGCCCGCGCCACCGTCCGCCAAACCACCGTCGCGGCCGTTGCTGGCGCCATCGTCCCAGCCCTGTATCATCAGCCGCACGCGGTCGCCGAAGCGCGCATGGCGGGAATACTCCGCCTGGAACCGCAGCGCCACCGTGTCCCCTGCCGCCAGGCCCGCCGCGCGCTCCGCCGCATTCCATTCCAGCGCGTCCAGCGCCGTCCCGTCCGCCCCCGCCACGCGCAGCTTCAAATGCCGTTCTTTCAGCACCGTCGGCGCCGCCAGCAGCCGCAGACGGGCGGCAAAAACCGGCGCGGGATTCCCCGCCCCGCACGGCTCCAGCAATTCCAGCTCCCGCACCGCCTCCGCCGTCAGATCCCCCGCCTCCACCGGAATCGCCGCCTCGGGCTGCGCCGCTTCCGGCCTTCCCGCGGCCGCCGGAGCTTCCGCGGCCAGCGGCGCCCCCGTGAACGCCGGCGCCTCCGCCCAAGCCTCCGCCGCCGCCACGCGCAGCCGTTGCCGCAGTTCCGGCAGCCGCTCGCTGGCCAGCACGCAGCCCACCGCCTGCGCGTGGCCGCCGAAGCGCTCGAACATATCCCCGCAGCGCTCCAGCGCCGCCAGCAGATGCCGTCCCGCCGGCGCCCGCCCCGAGCCATGCGCCAGGCCGTTTTCCCGCGAGAAGATCAGCACCGGCTTCCCCGTCGCCGCCATCACGCGCGCCGCCGCCAGCCCCAGAACGCCCCGGTGCCAGCCCGCGCTGTCCAGCACCAAAATCGGCTCGCCCGTCGCATCCGGCGCCAGCGCCAGCATCGCCAGCGCCTCGCCGCAAACATTCCGCTCCGCCTCGCGCCGGCTTTGATTCAGCTCCTCGAGCTGCCGCGCCAGCTCCTCGGCCTCGGCGCCCCGCGCCGTCAGCAGCGCCAGCGCCACATCCGCCCGCGCCATCCGTCCCGCCGCGTTCAGCCGCGGCGCGATGCGGAACGCCAAATCCTCCGCCCGCCACCGGTCGCGCGACTCTTCCCGTCGCGCCAGCCGCAGCAGCGCCGCCAGCCCCGGCGCATTGCTCCCGTTCAGCGCTTCCAGCCCCAGCCGCGCCAGCGCCCGGTTCTCCCCCGTCAGCGCCGCCGCGTCCGCCACCGTTCCAATCGCCACCAGCTTGCACGCCGCCGCCAGCCATGCCGACGGCTCGCCCGCCGCCGCCAATCCGGCGCGCTCGAACAGCGCCTGCGCCAGCTTGAACGCCACTCCCGCGCCGGTCAGCCCAGCGTCGGGATAGGGACAATCCCGCCGGTGCGGATTCAGCACCGCCAGCGCCGGCGGCAGCTCCGCCGCCGGCAGATGGTGGTCGGTCACGATCGTCTCCATCCCCCACGCTGCTGCCTGCGCAATCGCCGCGTGTTCCCGGATGCCCCCGTCCACCGTAATCATCAGCCGCGCCCCTGCCCGCGCCGCCGCTTCGATGGCCGGCGGATACAGCCCGTAGCCGGAACCCAGCCGGTCCGGGATATACGCCGTCACCTGCCCGCCCAGCCGCGCGATCGCCGCTTGCAGCAGCGCCGTGGCCGTCAGCCCGTCGGCGTCATAGTCGCCATAAATAAAGATCGGCTCCCGCCCCGCCACCGCCGCGCCGATCCGCGCCGCCGCCGCCTCCATCCCCGCCATCCGCCACGGCGAATGCAGCTCGCCCCAGCCGGGATGCAAAAACGCCCGCGCCGCCTCCGGGTCGCGAATGCCCCGCGCCGCCAGCACCCGGCCCAGCAACGGCCCCATTTCCACCCCACGCGCCACCGCGCCCCCATGCGTCACGCTGGCCAGGTTACCAGACCCGCCGCCCCGCCCGCCCGAACCCGTCGCCCAACCGCCGCCCGTCTGCGGCCCTGGCGACGGGCAGCCACCGATCCGAACGCCGCAATAAATCCGGCAGTTGATCCGCTGCAATAAGGCGCTGTCCGCCTTCGGGCGCAGCCGGGAGTTCTTCCTTGACCAGTTTGGTGATGGCGCGGCGCAGCAGGTGCGGTTTTTCCAGAATCGCCAGCGCTTGGAAAATCGCCATGCGCATGTCCTGCGCAGTTTTCGGGTCTTTTTCGAATTCCCGAAAAAGAAAATCCACCCACCACTGCGCATCCGTGGTCTTGCCGGTTCGCGCGGCGGCGGATAATTCCTCGTGCCAGGCCTCCATGCGCTTTGCGCCCCCGCCTGGTTTCGCCGCCGGGACGCTCAGTGCGGCCATGTGCGCCATCGTCGCTCCGTAAGCCAGCACGTCGCCCAGGCTCAGCAGCGGAAATGGCGTGCCCCCGGGCACGGCGAATTGCCGTGCCTGCGCCAATGCCGCCCCGATTTCGGCGGCGTCCGCTAAGGTCTTGCGGTCCTTACCGGGCGTGCGCATGCGCTCGGTCATTGCCCCTTATTTACGCTCGCGAGCCCGCCCACCGCTGAGGCAGGCCGGGGCTTACCCACCCCACCCCTTCGGGTGCGGGCGGCCGCATTTACTGAACCCGCCGCACCGGTCCCGCCGGGCCAGGGTCAGGCCCCATCGGTGGGCCCAGGCGTGGCACACGCTGGCCCCCAGCGCTCGTCCCTGAAGGCCGGAAAACGAGCTGTTATCGCAGCCACCCACCCTCTAGGAACCCAGAGGTGCCCGCCGGAATCGGCTGAGTCCCTAAGCGCATGGACGAACCAATTGACAGAGCTCGGGACGATGACCCAGGCCCAGCATTCCACCCCGACAGCGCCGCCAGTGCCGCTTGCGGCCTCCTCGTTCAGATATTCCAGAAACCTCTCGGGCGCGTCTCCCCGCGCCACCTCGAAAACGGGATATCTGCCGTAGACCCGGTGGAAGAAGTCGACCGGGTCCGGGTCCAAGACGACGTAGTTGCAGGCGCCGTCTCCTGACAGGGCCATTACGAACTGCAAGGCCTCCGCGAAGCGCAGGGTACACGTGGCCGCGTCGTCAAACACGAGTCGGCAGAGCGAAGTCGGTATTCGGCCACTGTCGATGTAGACACACGTGCGCGCCTCCAAAAAAACCCGTTTGAACTCGGCTTCCTGGGCGACCCAGCGCAAGCTCCTCCTCTTCGTTACGGTTTCAACCTGATTTTAGCTACGATCTTCCCTGCGACCCTAACCTGCGCAGTAGGCTCGCCGGTCGAGGCGGCTTTGGGATAGACGGTGTAGGTCCTCTCCCCGTTCGTGTACTGTGCCACCCCGTTGGGAAGGTTTCTCTTTGCATAACCGTTATCTTCAAGGGTTTTACCGAACTCCTCGGGGGTCAACTCGGCCTGCACGTTGGCTACGCCAGCCCCTGGGCGCGTGACGTACTCGAAGTACGTGGACCCGGCCTCGGTGCCGGCTGCCTCCCCACCGTCGAGCAACTCCGGGGCAAAGAGGGAGGCCGCCATTAGGGCGCCGCCGATATAGGGGTGCTTTAAGTCGAATTGCGCCTGCCCGACCGCTGACTCAAGGAACGGCCATACGTTCATCGAGCCGCATTGCAGGTCCGCCTCGCACTCCTGAAACCATCTGGGCCCGAAGGCCCCTGGCCCGTTGCCGCCCACCCCTGAGCTACTGGTCCGACTCGGGGGGCAACTCGTGCCGAGCCCGAGGAAGCACCAGTGACCGTTGGGATCAACATCGGTCTCGGGATTGCCGAGCGTGTAGTTGTACAGGTCGAGGCTCTGGGGCGCCGAGAAGTCAGCATACGGCACTGCCGAGGGCGAGGACGACCAATCCGGCGTCGTCCAGACATCCCAGGTTGGGGAATAATACCGCGCCGGAAAATAATCCAGCCCGGTCTCCGCGTCGTGCTGCTGCCCAGTAAATTGCAGCGGGGTCGGCGAGCTGCCGCAATT
>DAHUYO010000040.1 GCA_027315185.1 Acidobacteriota bacterium | reverse complement strand
CTACATCGCTAGAGGCCTCAAGGGCTGGAACTTCGATCCTCCCTCCCGTCCCGCCGATCTGGTCCAGCAGGGCTGCCAATTTCGCCCTCATGTTTTGGGCCTGATGGCCGGCCAGCCGCTGCGCATCCTGACCCGCGATAGCGTACCGCACAATGTGCACGCCGCGCCGCGCCGGAACCCCCCTTGGAACATCTCCATGCTGCCCGGCGCCGCGCCGGTCCTGGAGCAATTCAACCATCCCGAAGTCATGATTCCGGTGGAGTGCAACGTGCACTCCTGGATGCACGCCTTCATCGGCGTGGTGAACAATCCGTATTTCGCCGTCACCGGACGCCGCGGCTCCTTCCAGCTGCGCAACGTTCCTCCCGGCCATTACACCCTGGCCGTCTGGCAGCAGCGATACGGTTTTCGCCGCCGGCAGGTGGACGTTTTGCCCCGCCAGCACGTCCGCGTCGTCTTTACCTATCATCCCCCCGCCGGCGGCTAGCCCCTGCCATGGACCTGTACCGCGTTATTCTCTATCTGTGCTCGGCGGCCGTGGTGGTCATCATCGCCTGGCGCTGGCTCCGCCCCCGCCCTCGGCTGGGCCGCGCCCGCATGATCAATGAGTTAATTTGGACCGCCATTCCGGCGCTGGTCCTGCTCTGGCTCATCTTCCGCCGCTAACCCGGCCAATCGCCCCGGCCCAACCGCTATCGCCCCCGCCTCCCCTCACCGACCGTGCTGGCCGCACCTGTGGGGCGCAAACCATCCATTCTCGGTTCTCGCCCAGGCGGGCCCGGGCCAGCGCCTATTAAATGAAGAAAACAAGCACTTTATTTCGCTAGGCGTTTGTAAAAATGGGGCATCCATGCACCTTTTCGAGGTGTGGTTTGGCGGCTTGGCTCGGCGCCGGAGCTGATGCACGGGCCCGGATTGGTCGCACTGCCGCAATGCGTGCGCCGCAGAACCGCCATTTTTCGCCGCGGCATGTCACAATGTTTAGTTCCAGCCTGCTCGTGGGTTGGAAAGGGCCGCTCGCGCGGCTGGCCCAGCGCCCCCGATGTCGTCCCCTGCCCCGACTCAATCTTCTTCCTCCTTGCCCGCTCCGGACGCTGGTTACAGTCCTGCGCTTAGCGCCTATACCCGCATTTTGGCGGCGCTGACGTTCATCCTGCTGGGCGCGGGCGCCCTGACCGTCGTCAAGGGCGCCGGACTGTCCATCCCCGATTGGCCGCTGGCGTTTCATCGCTTGGTGCCGCCGTATATCGGCAATATTCGCTTCGAGTACACCCACCGCGTGATCGCCGGCGTGGTCAGCCTGATGACCGTGGGCCTGGTCGTTTGGCTGTGGGTGGCGGACCGCCGCCGCTGGATGCGGTGGCTGGGAATCGCCGCGCTGCTGGGGGTCATTCTCCAGGCCATCCTGGGCGGCTTGACCGTGTTGGATTTTCAGCCTCCCTGGCTGACGGCTTTTCATGCCTCGTTGGCGCAACTGTTTTTCCTCACCACCGTCGCCCTCGCCATCTTCACCGGCCGCCATTGGCGCACCCCCGCCGAACCTCGGGACGACGCCTCGCCGGGGGTATTTCGCTTGGCGGTCCTCACCACCGCCGTCATCTTGCTTCAAATCATATTCGGTGGCGCCTATCGGCACGACGCACTCCCTCTGTGGCCGCACCTGGCCGGCGCCGTTGCCGTGACCATCATGGTCATTTGGACCGCGTCGATGGCGCTGCGCCGTCATAAGGATCTGGCCGCCCTGCGCCGCCCGGTGCGCTGGCTCTTGGCCGTGCTCGGGTTGCAGTTGGTCTTGGGGCTGAACATCTATCTCATCCGCCGCGCGACGTTGTCCCTGCCGCAGGCGCCGGAAACCCGCGTGGTCGGCGCCGTCATCCATCTTCTCGGCGGGGCGGCGCTGTTCGCCACATCCCTGTTCGTGGCCCTGCGCGCGCGCCAGCATCTGCGCGCTCCGCGGGCGTCCGGCGCCCGCACCGCCTCGCGAGCCGTGGAAGCGTGAAGCAAACGACCCCCAAGCCGGCGCAAATTACCTGGCGGCGCTTGCCCGCCGTGCCCTACCGCTGGGATCAGGCCCGCGCCTTGTTGTCGCCGTGCTTGGCGCTGACCAAACCGCGCGTGACGGTGCTGGTCACGTTGACCGCGCTGGCCGCCTGTTATGTCGGCGAGCAGGGGCCCGTCGGCTGGCAACGGCTGGCGTATTTGACCTTGGGGACCGCCCTTGTGGCCAGCGGCACCGCGGCCCTGAACCAGCTCTGGGAATGGCGCAGTGACGCCTTGATGCGCCGCACGCAGTTGCGCCCCCTGCCCGCGGGCCAGCTCCGCCCGCCGGCGGCGCTGGCCGTGGGGTTGGCGCTCATGGGCCTGGGGCTCGCCGCCTTGGCTTGGCGGGTGAACGCCCTTAGCGCCGGTTTGGGCGCCGCCACCGCCGCCGTCTATCTGCTCATCTACACCCCCCTGAAGTACCGCTCGCCGCTGAGCACGGTGATTGGCGCGCTGCCCGGCGGCGGCCCGATATTGATGGGCTGGGCGGCGGCGCAGAACCGCCTGGACGCCGGCGCCTGGATCTTATTCGGCATTCAGTTCTTGTGGCAGTTTCCGCATTTTCTCGCCATCGCCGAACTGTGCCGCGAGGACTACCAGAAAGCCGGCATTCGCATGTTGCCGGTGCTCGACGCCGGGGGCGAGGAAAGCGGCCGCCAGATCATGCTCTACAGCCTGGCGCTGCTGCCCGTCAGCCTGCTGCCCGCCGTCTATGGCATCGCCGGCACGGCATACTTGCTGGTGGCGGCGGCCTTGGGCGCGTGGTTCCTTTGGGTGGGCATCGGCTCGGCGCGGGAGAAGACCCGGAAAGCGGCGCGGCGTTTGCTGCGCGCTTCGGTCCTCTACTTGCCCTTGTTGTTCCTCGCCATGATGTGGAACAAGCGATGACGCGCCAGAAGCGCTCATACTGGAGTTAGAGGGGAACCGCGCAACCATGGCCTTCGCCGTCGAAGTCGAAAACATTGGGCATTGTTATGGGGAGCTCCGCGCGCTGGCGGGCGTCAGCTTCACCGTCGGCGACGGCGAAATCTTCGGGCTGCTCGGGCCCAACGGCGGCGGCAAGAGCACATTGTTTCGCATCCTGTCCACGCTGATGCGGCCGCAGGAGGGTACGGCCCGCGTCGGCGGCTACGATCTGTTGCGCGAACCCGACCTGGTTCGCCGCTGCCTCGGCGTCGTTTTCCAGGCCTCGAGCTTGGACCTCAAGCTGACCGCGGAGGAAAACCTCCGCCATCAAGGGCATCTCTATGGCTTGCGCGGCCGGGATTTGCAACAGCGCGTGGAGTTGATGCTGGGCCGCGTGGGGCTCGCCGACCGCCGCGATACCGCCTGCGAAAAGCTATCCGGCGGCCAGAAGCGCCGCATCGAAATCGCCAAGGGCTTATTGCATAATCCCCAGCTGCTGTTATTGGATGAGCCGACCACCGGCCTGGACCCGCTCGCCCGGCGCGAGATGTGGTCCTACCTCACCCTGCTGCGCGAACGCGACGGCATCGCCGTGTTGACCACCACCCACCTGTTGGAGGAAGCCGAGGACTGCGATCGCCTCGGCATCCTGCATAAGGGCCATTTGGCGGCGCTGGGCACGCCGGCGGAGTTGAAGCAGGAAATCGAAGGCGAGGTGCTGGTGATGGAAGCCGACGCCCCGGAGCGCCTGCGCCAGGGCATCCAGGAACGGCTGCATCAGCCGGCGCAGGTGATTGGCCGCCAGGTGCGCATCGAACGCGCCCAGGCCCATGAGTTCGTGCCCGCCTTGATGGATGCCTTCGGGCCGCAGATCCGTTCGGTCACCGTCGCCCGGCCGACGCTGGAGGATGTCTTCCTGCGCCGCACCGGCCAGCGTTGGAGCATTGAAGCCATGGGCGAGGCGCCCGCCGCAACTGCCGCCGAGGCCCGCGCCTAGGAAGGGAAGCCGTACGGACCCAATCATGATGGAACCTGCCGCAACCGCAACTCCGACGGAGCTGGCCGCAACACCATCGGCGGCCGCTATCGCGCGCGTCAACCGCCCCACCGGGCTATGGCTTCCCGCCGCCACGCTTTGGTGGCGGGAGTTGGTCCGGTTTTACCGGCAGAAAGCGCGCGTGGTGGGCGTCATCGGGTCGCCAATTATCTTTTGGCTGATCATCGGCGCCGGCTTCGGCACGTCGTTCTCCACCGGCGCCGCCGCCCAAGGCGGGGCCAAGCAGGGATACCTCGCCTACTTTTTTCCCGGCACCATGGTGCTGATCGTTCTTTTCACCGCCATCTTCACCATGATGTCGGTGATTGAGGATCGCCAGGAGGGCTTCCTGCAAGCCGTCTTGGTCGCCCCCTGCCCGCGCACCAGCATTGTGCTCGGTAAAGCCCTCGGCGGGGCGACGCTCGCCACCTTGCAGGGCATTGTATTTCTCGCCTTGGCGCCGACGCTGGGCATCCATGTCGGCTTCCTGCAGTTCTGGGCGGTTTTTGGCGTCTTGGGCTTGGTCGCGCTGGCGCTGACCAGCGCGGGATTCATCATTGCCTGGCGGCTGGATTCCAGCCACGCCTTTCACGCCATCGTCAATCTTTTCCTCATTCCCGCCTGGCTGGTCTCCGGCGCGCTATTCCCGTTGGCGGGCGCCTCGAAATGGGTTCGCCTGGTCATGCTCGTGAACCCATTGACGTATGGCACGGAGGCGTTGCGCCAGGTCTTGTATGGCGCCAGCGCCTTGCCGCTGAGCACGGCGCTCGGCGTCACTGCTGGATTCGACGCCCTGATGCTGGCCATCGCCCTCTGGATGGTGCGCGGCGAACGCCGCGCGGGCGTGTAGGCGCGCCGGACCGGCCCTTGCGCGCCACCATGCCAGCGGCGCCGCAGCCACCCGCAACCGTCGCGCCTGAGGCTTGTTCGGCGGCACCCAATCCTAATCCCTAACCGCAACCCCCGCAGCGCCGGCTCCCCATCGTGAATCCATTTCCCCTTGCTGCCGTGTGGGCCCCGCCCGTCGTTTGGGTCGCCATCTTCAATGGCATTGCCGGCGTGCTACTGGTTTTAGGCTTTATCTTCATCCGCCAGCGCCGCATCCGCGCCCACAAGCGGATGATGCTGAGCGCTTTCGTCTGCTCGGTTCTGTTCCTCGTCGTCTACGTCTGGCACCACCTGGTGGATGGCATCACCTATTTCCGCCGCACCGGGCCGATCCGCACCATCTATCTGGTGGTGCTCGGGACCCATACGCCTTTGGCGGCGATTGTGCCCGTGTTGGCGATCATCACCATGACCTTGGCGCTGCGCGGCAAATTTGTCCGGCACAAGGCCTGGGCGCGCTGGACCCTGCCAATCTGGCTCTATGTCTCCGTGACCGGAGTTGTCGTGTACTGGATGCTCTACCGCATGTAGCCGCGCGCTGGCGGACCTGCTCGCCCCTTCCCCTTAACGCCGTTCGTTCCGCTTGCGTCGCTCCGCCGCCAAATGGGCCAAATAGCGCCGATGCGCGGCGAGCCGCTCCAGGTAACGGCGGTGGGCGGCCGCGCGTTCCGCGGCGAGATGCTGCAAGCGGAGGCGGCGCGCGCGGAGTTCCGCCAAGTAGCGTTCATGCGCCATGCGGCGGCGATAGGCCAGCTGCGCCGGCGTGTAATGGCGCACCGGCGCATAGCGCCGGACCACGTAATAGTGCACCACGCGGCGCGGCGCGGGCGGAAACGCGCGCTGGCCAATGGGTGCGTACCGGTTGGCCACGGTGACCATCGCCGGGCGGCGATTGGTCGCCAGCATCTCGCTTGCGCCGCTGGGGTTAGCCGTGGCCGGCAAGATCTTCCAGATCCGCGGATCTTCCAAGCCTAGGCGCCACACCGAAAATCCGCGCAGGTGAAATTGCCGGATCAATTGCAGCTTGGCGGCGAAGCTGCGGGCGTCTTCTACCCAGGTCACATGCCGGTGGACGCCCTGGCCGTAGACGCGATAGGAGGACTTCAGCACCGGATCCCAGCGCAACGGCCCGGCGGCGTTCGCCTGTCCGTCAAAGGCCAGCGTGTGATAGGTCCAGTAAAAAAATCGCCGGAGTTCCTGCCCCACCCGCTTGAGCCAGCTTACGCGTTGCCAGCGCCGCGTCCAATCCGTTTGGTAGGTCGGCACGCCGAGCGAGAACTTGTCGGCGGGAATGAATTGTAGTTCGTAGCGGATGACCTTTTGGACCCAGGGATAGCCCGCCAATGGCCCGGGGTCGTCACCGTTGTGCTCCGGGTAGGCCATCACGCTCAGAAAATCCGCCGAGCGGGCCAAGCTGCGGTAGTCGTAAACGCCGGAGTAGCCGTAGAAGTTGTCGTTATGCGCGTCGCTGGTGCGGGCCGCGACCGCGACGCTCAAAATGTAGCCATGCCGGTGCAGGCCCGCCGCCAGCTCCGCGATGAATCGGTCGAACGCGTCGCGGTCGGTCCACCATAGCCCTTCGAAGTCAATTTGATAGCCGATGTAACCGTTGGCGCGGGCGTGGGTAATCAATTGTCCTAGCGCCCGGTCGCGAGCGGCGCGGTCATACAGCAAGTCGTGGGCTTGCCAGCGGGAAAAGCCCCGGTTGATCACCAGCGGCATCACCGGAACATGGTGATCGCGGGCAATGTCCATCAGGTCCTGTGGCGGCGCTCCATGCAGCCAGCCCCAACGGTCCAAGGAGTAGCACTGCGGCGCAACGATACCCACCTTGGAGGCGTGCGCGCGGAAGCTTGCAGTGCCCTTGCTGTCATCGGCGGTATAGAAAACCGAGGCCAGCAGGCTGGGAGGCGCGGGCCAGGTCACGTTGCGGAACATCGGCGGCTGGAACGGCGCCGCCGGCTGCGACGTCAGCGTCGCGGGCGATGGCGTGACGGGCGTGGATGTCGGTGTCGCCGCGGCCGGCGTCGCTGCGCTCGGCGTGGACCCTGGCGCCGGAAGAGTTTGGGCCGAAAGTGAATTCCCGGTGATGACGGGCTGGGGAGCCTGGGCCAATGCGGCCAAGTCGGGAGCGGGAATGACGTTTTGGGCGCACCCGGGCAGGACGCCGAGCAGCCACACCGCTAGCGCGACGCCGCACCACCGCGCCGTCCGCACGCCGCGCCGCCTTCTGCCTAGGGAGGTGCCCACGTTTTGAGTATAGAGGCGTGAGCCCCAGTGCAAGTCGAAGAAAACCCTTAACTGGGTTACTACCGGGCGAATGGCCAGGGCCCGGCGTGTCAGTCGCCATCCGTGCTGGTTCGCACGCTGTTCGGGTCGCGTGGTTTCGGCGCTAGCCGCGGCACGCGCGCGGCGTGCCGCGCCGAGCCGGCGGCGAGCTATTGGATCACACGGAACGTCGGCTCTGGTTCGACCAGCACCTCGCCGCGCAACACTTCGCCGCACAGGCGAATGGTGCCCCCCTCGAAAAAAAATAGCAGGGCAGGATCCGGATCCAGCCGATACTCCAGATATTCCAGCGCCCCGGCCAGCGCCGGCGCGGCGCCGGAGGCGGCGGTCGCCGCCGGGCCCCCCGGGGCGTTCGCGGCCAACGCCACCTCGAATCGTGTCAAACCAGTGACCGTCAGGGTCAGTCCGGCGAGGGTCGCCGGCTGGCCTTCCCGCCGCACCCGCACCTCCCGCGTCACGCCCCACCCGAGCGTGACCGCGGCCTCCTCGGCGCCGAAGGTAATGCCCACGAACTGGAGTAGGTTGCGCAGATCCAGCTTGGCGCCTTCGACCTGCATTTCCGTCAGCGGTGTGTTGAGCGGCAGGGGCGCCACGCGTTCAAAGCGCAGGGCCGACCGCGCGCCGCGGTGCGAAGGGGGCATGCGGGAATCGAGGAGCGGCCGGCGCTAAAAGGGAATGTCGTCGTCGGTGATTTCCGGGCCGCCGCGCGACGGCTCCGCTTCGTAACCACCGCCCGCCGGCTCGGCCGCGCGCCGGGGTTCACTGCCGCGCTCTCCCCCTCCACGGCCGCCCAGCAGCACCATGTCCTGCGCCACGATCTCCGTGGCGTAGTGTTTGCGGCCCTCCTTGTCATCCCAGGTGCGCGTTTGCAACCGGCCCTCGATAAAAACCTGCGAGCCCTTGTTCAGATACTGGTTGGCCGTTTCCGCCATCTTGGCCCACAGGACGACGTCGTGCCATTCCGTTCGGTCCTGCCACTCGCCGTTTTTGTCCTTCCAGCGATCGGAGGTGGCCATCCGCAGCCGGGTCACGGCCTGGCCCGAGGGGGTGTATTTCAACTCAGGATCCTTGCCCAGGTGACCGAGCAAGGTGACGCGATTGACGCTTCGGGGCATGACAACCAACTTCCTTTCCGGCCCGAACTGCTTCGGCGGGGCCGTGGCGCCGGCGCTGCACAGCGGTGACGGCTAATCGAGCGCTTGCAAATCCTTGCCCGGCTTAAACCGAATGGCCTTGCCTGGGGCGATATTCACCTGCGCGCCGGTACGGGGGTTACGACCGATACCGGTCTTGCGCGGGCGGACGTTGAATACGCCGAAGCCCCGCAATTCGATCCGGTCGCCCCGTTCCAACGCTTGCTTCATACCGCCAAAGACCGCCTCCACGGCGATCTCGGCTTTGTTCTTGGGCAGCCCGGTCCGCTGCACCACTTCCTGCACGATGTCGAACTTAATCACTGTAAAGGCAGTCTAGTCAGACCCTTAGAAAAGGTCAAGCGGCCCGTGCCCCGGGCGGGGCCCGCGCCGGTCAATGGTCCGCTTAGCGCTTTTCCGTTCCCGTCAACTGGAGCGACAGGTTATGGTGCGGGTGCCGCTTGCGTCGGCGCCAGGTCATCTGTACCGGAATGGAGCCGAGAACGACTGCCATTCCCACCAGGAAGATGCCGACGGCGATTGCGGCCTGATAGCTGCGCACCCAGTACCAGACGTTCAGTAGCGTGGCTTGCAGCGCCACGCCGAACAGCACCACGATGACGGTCCAGAAGGCCGCCCCCAGGCTATTGGCCCAGGCGAAACGCCGGCGCCGCGTGTGCACCAGCCCGGCGGCGAAGGGAATCACCAGACGGAAACCCCAAATGAAGCGGCCGAAAAACAACACCGCCAGTCCGAACCGCCGGTGCAGCCAATCCTGCGCGCGGCATTGGCGTTCCGGAGTTAGGAACTTCAAGCGCTTGCCGCGGGCGCCGATTTCATAGACGGCTTCATAGGTCAGCGCGCTGACCGCGATGGCGATGCCCACCACCCAGCGCAAATCGAAATATCCCTCCCCGGCCAAAATGGTCGCGGCGACCAGCGTAGCGTCCCCTTCCACGATCAAGCCGAGGATCAGGAAGGCATAGCCGTAATGGAGGAGAAAGGATTGCAAAGCTGAAGGTTGGAATGCGGCGCAAATTGCGGCGGCAAAGCCGCGCGCCCGGGCCCGAGCGGTCCAACCAGCATTCTATACCACCGCCGGCCCGCCATGCGGCGCTGGGCAGGTAAGTGCCTGAGCGGCAGGGGCTTGCAATCGCCTGGCGGGGTGCTTAGGCAGTCCGCGTAGCGGCGGCCTCGGGCGGTGATCCGGAATCCTACCGTACACTGATGGCAGTGGCTTCACGCGCGCCGACGTTGTCTTCGCCTCCGTTGGTCGCGCCCTCCGAATATCGCCCCAGGCGCTGGCTGCCCGCAATGCTGTTCGCGGCCACCGTGGTGACGGCCATGGCGGTCGGGGCGCGGCTGCAATTCAATTTCGACCGCGGCGTCCCTGCCTACCGCGGCAATACCGACGTGTTTCCCTTTTTGTGGCTATGGCGTCATCCCGCCTATTTTGGGCTGGGATGGCCGTTTGCAGCCACGCTGCTCGGCATTCTGCTGGTGCACGAGCTTGGGCATTATTTGGCGTGCCGCCACTATGGCTTGGCGGCGACCCTGCCGCATTTCATTCCGGCGCCGACCTTGATCGGCACCCTCGGAGCGTTCATTTACATTCGCTCGCCGTTCCGCACCCGGCGGCAGCTGTTCGACGTGGGCGCGGCAGGGCCGCTGGCGGGCTTCGCCCTGGCGCTGCCCCTGCTGGTGTGGGGCTTGGCCCAGTCCCATTTGCGTTTGCCCGCCTACGGCGCCGCGCTCCGCTTTGGCTGGCCGCCATTGATGCTGTTGGTGTGGCGCTGGCTCCATCCCGGCGTGGCGCCGGATGTGGTTTCGCTCAGTCCGGTGGCGCGGGCGGCGTGGGTAGGCTTGTTGGCCACCATGCTGAATCTGATTCCCAGCGGCCAGCTGGATGGCGGCCATATTCTCTACACATTCTTTCCCCGAACGCACCGCTGGGTTAGCTGGGCCATGGTCGCCGCCATGCTGTTCATGGGCTGGCGGTTTTGGGATGGCTGGTATCTGTGGGCGGGGCTGTTGCTGGTCATGCGGGCGCGGCATCCGTATGTGCCGCCAGCACCGCCCGCGGGCTGGGGAAGAGCCGTTTTAGCCTGCCTGTGCTTGGCGATTCTGGCCTTGACGTTTCTGCCCGCGCCGTTTCGCTTGCGTTGAACCGGGAACGGGGCGAACGCGAGGCCCGCCAGGGCGAACGTTAGACTGGAACATGCCCGAGTTGCCGGAGGTCGAAACCGTCGCCCGCGGGCTCCGTCGCGCCCTCTTGGGCGCCCGCGTCGAGGCGGCCGAGGAGCGTTTCCCCGGGCTGGTGCGCGGAGCTCGCGAACGGCTGGCGGAGCTGCCCGGTTGCGCCGTCCAGAACGTCCAGCGGGCGGGAAAATTCCTTCGCCTGTCGTTCCGCGGACCGGATCGTGAAATTCCCTTGTGGCTGCATCTGGGCATGAGCGGCAAGCTCCTCGTTCTGCCCGCCGCGGCGCCCTTCGCCCCGCACACGCATTTTCTGCTGCGCTTCACGGATGGCCGTGGCTTGCGCTATGTGGATCCCCGGCGCTTTGGCCGCGTCGCCGTGGGCGGAGCGGAGGGATCCGGGCCGCCGGTCCCCGGCGCCGAGCCGCTTGAGATTGGCGCGGAGGACTTCGCGGCGTTGTTTTGGCGGCGCACCGGCGCGATCAAGGGGTTGTTGCTGCGCCAAGACCTATTACGCGGCCTGGGGAATATCTATGCCGATGAAAGCCTGTTTCGCGCCGGCATTCGGCCCCGGGCGCGGAGCCTGTCCTGGCCGCGCCTGCACCGCCTGCACGCGGCGGTGCAATCGGTGCTGCGGGAGGCCATCCAGGCGGGGGGATCCTCCATCTCCGATTACGTTGGGGCGGACGGTGCGCGGGGATGGTTTCAGGTGCAACACCGTGTCTACGGGCGGGAGGGGCGTCCCTGCGCGCAATGCCGCGGCGTCATCCGCCGCGTCATCGTCGCCGGCAGGTCCAGCCATTTTTGCCCAACCTGCCAGCGGCCCTAGGACCTGGACAGACCGGACATCTAGGCGGCTGTTCCGGCTGCCGCTTGTGACAAGATTGGCGGTCGCCGACGCTGAAAACAAAGCACTTCCACGGGCAATGATGAACTTGACAAACCGGCCTGGATTGCGTACTCTGAGTCCATGATCCCCGACCCCAAGACCCTCCAGCAGGCAATCGTGACTTTCAGCGACGCGGCCAAGGCGCACGACTACGCCGTCGCGCGGCGCTGGCCGAACGGCGTTGAATGCCCGAAATGCGGGAGCAAGGATGTGCTGTACATGGGGCGCTACCGGCGCTGGAAATGCCGCGAGAAGCACCCCTCGCCGCAATTCACGCTCAAGACTGGCACGGTCATGGAGGATTCGCCCATCGCACTGGGGAAATGGTTGATCGCCATGTGGATGCTGGCGAACTGCAAGAACGGGATCAGCAGCTATGAGATCGCCAAGGCGGTCGGCGTCAGCCAGCATTCGTGCTGGTTTATGATGCACCGCATCCGCGAGGCCATGCGGGACGTTGAGATTCCGCCCATGGGCAGCGCCGATGGCGGCGAGGTTGAAGCGGACGAAACCTACGTCGGGCCTGATTCTCGCAAAATGCACAAGAGCCGCCGGGTCAAACTTGCGGCGGAGCGGGGCGGCTATAGTTGGAGCACCTGGAGTGGCGTCACCCCGGGCAAAACAGCCGTGCAGGGCATCCTAGACCGCGAGGGACGGCGCCTGCGAGCGACCGTCATTCCCAATACCCGGCGCGACGTTTTGCAGGAAGAAATCCCTCGGAACGTGGTTCGCGGCTCGCGGCTGTATACCGACGATCACCCGAGCAATATGGGGCTCGGGGAGCAATACATCCACGAGGTGATCGCCCACACCCGCGAGTACGTTCGGGAGCGGGTGAGTACCCAAGGGATCGAGAATTTCTGGTCGCTGCTGAAACGCGGCCTGCGCGGCAGCTACGTCAGCGTTGAGCCGTTCCATTTGGACCGCTATGTTACCGAGCAGGTTTTTCGCTTCAACAATCGCGCCACCAAGGACAACAAGGTAAACGACGCGGATCGCATGGCGTTGGTCGTTTCCCAGGTTGCTGGGAAGCGCCTGACCTACAAGGACCTGACCGGGAAGGAGGGGGAAACGGAACCCTTTTAGCCGCCTGCGCCAGCGGCGCGGGATGCGCTAGTGGCGCGGGATGCGCTAGTGGCGGCGGAACGGCCCGCTGTCCACCGGGAAGATGCTGCCCCCAAATTCAGATGACGGAACAACGAGATCTGCGCTCGATTTGAGAATTTTGCGGCTCATGTCACTCCAAGAGCCGCGCTCGTCATCGAAAATTATCCCGACATTAAGCCCAGGGTTGACGCCTTTGATGTCCCTGCACCGGTAGTCCCAGATCATGGCTTGGCTGTGGGTTTGCTGGGGTCCGAGCACCTCAACCGCCCAGGGCCCGGCTCCATTCCTCGGGATAAAGAAATCAACCCTGTGCGCCTCAATCCTGCCAGGGAGCCTTCTCTCAAGCTCGAACCCAGAGCCCGCCTCGGTGAGGGCTCTGCCCACGCGGTCCACCACCTCGGGCCGCTTCAGCTCTACGGGTACGCGCCGCGCCAGGTAGAAATCTCCCACGGTTTTGATGATCTCGGCAAAGCGCTGCACCGTAGCTCCGATGACCGCAGTACCGCACTGGAGCAGGATCGCGTGTCCAGCCAGTTTCGCTCCCATCACCTCAACGGCTGCCGCGATCTTGGCTGAGAAGGCCCCCGTGAGGGCGTAGCCGGATAGCTGCAGCTCCTGGATGGTCCGGCCGCCGTCGGACAACAGAAGTTCACTCTCGCTGAGTGGAATAAGCTGAAACTCAACACGCGACTGGCCGACAATGTGCAGCGGAACTGAGATGCCAACAATGCCCTCGCTGTTGCCAGGGAGAATCTCGCAATCAACCAATTGGGCGTAGGCGGCAAGGTACGCTTTGCGAATGTCCTTAGCCAATAGGCGCTTCATAGGGGCAACCCCTCATCGTCAGATGCGATGTGCCAGCGTTTAAGGCACCACCGCAACAGGCTATTCAGGTCGAACTGCGGCGGTTGAACAGCAATGACGTAATGATCTCCCGGCGCCGGCGTCCAGACGTTTTCTCCCCATCCGCGCACGTAGCCCAGGAGCGCCCCGTTGCGAACCGAGTGGCGCCGGTGGGACCAGTGGACACAACGGAGCCTGACGTCCCGGCACCACAGTGCAATTCCGGGCGGTTCCTTGGCCGGTTTCGGGTAGGGCGATTGAGCCAGCGCGTCAACGCGCATCCCGCTCTCCCGTCCAGATTGGGAAAGCAACTCCAGAACCATTGTCACCTGGATTTGGGGCGCTGGCTGCCTCCCGCGGGCGGGGGTGCGGCCCCGATCATCGTGGGTTACCCTGAGCACGCGTTTGCGAGCTTGGACAAGGCTGTCGGCCTCGTATTGACTGGTCGGTTTTTCGACCATTCCGGTTCGCTTGCATTGGGCACACTCCCGCGCTACAGTGAAATCGGGTTTCCGATCCGACTGCACTGCAAGAATGCCCGGCCACGTTGCCAGACGTGGCCTTTTGCATTTTAGGCTACTTTGGCCTGCGGTATGCTAGCCGCATGGTCAAGACGCGGCTAAAGAACGTGCCAGGCCGAACCCCAGCGCAGCGGATGGATTACGTCGCCCGCGCCGTGCTGCGAACGCCTAAAACCGCCGTCACAACTGCCAGGCTTCCCCGCCGTCCCCGCAAGCCATAGCCTGTCACGCTGTTCCCACACTGGCATTCCGGGCTTTGGTTTGTCAAGTTCATGATTGCCCTTCCACGCCTGCGCGTCCGCAAAATGTCACTACCTCGTTGTTCTTCGCCGCATCGGGCCGCACCCTATTGGAGCACCTGCCCGGGCCCGCGTCTGTCATTGGTGGGCGCCGCGTGGGGGCAATGCACCGCCCCTCGGGTGCGCGCCCAATTATCCCCGGCTAGACGGTTTCCGTGGCGCCGTGGCATCGCTTGTATTTCTTACCCGAGCCGCAGGGGCATGGATCGTTGCGCCCCACCTTGGCTTCACTGCGAATGACCTGCTGCACCTGCTGCGCGCTGCCGTCGCCCCCGGAGAAATGCAAATCGCGGGCCTGGCGCTCGCGCCGGCGCTCCATCTGCCGTTCGTATTCCCGCATGCGCTCGGCTTCCGCGGCCTCCTCTTCCTGCGTGCGGATCTGGGCCAAATACAGCGTGCGGACCGCGTCGTTCTCGAAGGTGTCCATCATCTCCTGGAACATGTCGAAGGACTCCTTCTTGTACTCAATGAGAGGGTCGCGCTGGCCATAGCCGCGCAGGCCGATGCCCTCTTTCAGGTGATCCATGGACAGGAGATGGTCTTTCCATAGGTTGTCGAGGATCTGCAGCATGATCATGCGCTCGAACCGCCGCATGTTCTCGGCGCCCAGCAGCGTTTCCTTGGCCGTGTACTGGTCCCGCAGCAGATCCAGCAGCGCGGTTTGCAGTTCGTCGAAGTTCAGTTCCTGGAGCGCCACGCCGGCGGTCTGGGGATCGGCGCCGAACTGCTCCTTCAGCGCCGCGCGCAGCCCGGCCGTGTTCCATTCATCCGGATGCTTGTCCTTGGGCGTGAACTGGCCCATCAGCTCGCCGAGAATGCCCTCCACCACTCCGTTCAGGTATTCCCGCTGGTCGCGCTCCTCCAGCAAATCATGGCGCAGGCCGTAGACCGCCTCGCGCTGTTTGTTCATCACGTCGTCGTAGTCCAGCAGGTGCTTGCGGCTTTCGAAGTTCTGGGCTTCCACCTGCTCCTGGGCGGCGGCGATGCGGCGGGTGATCAGCTTGCTCTCGATCGGCACGCCCTCGTCCATGCCCAGCCGCTTCATCAATCCGCTGATGCGCTCGCCGCCGAAAATGCGCAGCAAGTCGTCTTCGAGGGACAAATAGAAGCGGGAAGATCCGGGGTCCCCCTGGCGGCCGGCGCGGCCGCGCAGCTGATTGTCAATGCGGCGGCTCTCATGCCGCTCGGTGCCGATGATATGCAGGCCGCCGACGCCCACCACGCGGTCATGCTCCTCGGCGCATTGCTGCTGGAAGCGGGCCAGGAGCGCGGCGGCCGCTTCGGATCCCTCCGCCGCCCCTTGCTTGCGCAGCGCTTCGCGCGTCATCTGCTCCGGGTTGCCGCCCAGCAAAATGTCGGTGCCGCGGCCGGCCATGTTGGTGGCGATGGTGACGCTGCCAAAGCGGCCGGCTTGGGCTACGATCTCCGCCTCTCTTTCGTGGTACTTGGCGTTCAGCACGACGTGGGGCACCTTCGCCTTTTGCAGCAAGGACGCGACCCGTTCGCTCTTTTCCACCGACACCGTGCCCACCAAGACCGGCTGGCCCCGCTGCGCGCAATCCTGGATCTCCTCCACGACGGCGTTGAACTTTTCCCGCTCCGTGCGGTACACGACGTCGGGGTGCTCGATGCGAATCAGCGTGCGGTTGGTGGGAATGACCACCACCTCCAGCTTGTAGGTCTTGAAGAACTCATTGGCTTCCGTCTCGGCGGTTCCGGTCATGCCGGACAGCTTTCGATACAGCCGGAAGTAGTTCTGGAACGTAATCGTCGCCAGGGTCTGGTTCTCCCGCTCGATCTTGACTCCTTCCTTGGCTTCCACGGCTTGGTGCAGGCCGTCGCTCCAGCGCCGGCCGGGCATCAGGCGGCCGGTGAATTCGTCCACGATGACCACCTTGCGCTCCATGCGGCCGGTCTGTTCATCGGGCTCGTCCTTGACCACGTAGTCCACGTCGCGCTTGAACAGCGCGTGGGCCCGCAGGGCTTGGTAGACGTGGTGGACCAGCTCCATGTGCTCCAGGTCGTAAAGATTGCCAACCCCGAGCTGCTTTTCCACCTTCTCCACGCCTTGTTCGGTCAGCGTCGCGGTGCGCTGCTTCTCATCCAGGAAATAATCGCCCGTCGCGGGTTTTTCATCGCCCTCCGGCGGATCGCCGCGCTCCAGCTTGGGAATGATGCGGTCAATTTTGTAGTACTTGTCGGTGGACTCCTCCGACGGGCCGGAGATGATCAGCGGCGTCCGCGCCTCGTCAATCAAAATCGAATCCACTTCGTCCACGATGGCGAAGTGGTGGCCGCGCTGCACGCAATCGGCCAGCTCGAACTTCATGTTGTCGCGGAGATAGTCGAAGCCGAATTCGTTGTTGGTGCCGTAGGTGATGTCGCAGGCGTAGACCGCCTTGCGTTCGGCGTCGTCCATGTCGTGGGTGATGGCGCCGACCGTCAGCCCCAAATGGCGGTACAGGCGTCCCATCCATTCGGCGTCACGGGCCGCCAAATAATCGTTGACCGTGACCACGTGGACGCCATGGCCCGCCAGGGCGTTCAAATACACCGGCAGCGTCGCCACCAGGGTCTTGCCCTCGCCGGTTTTCATTTCCGCGATGCCGCCGCGATGCAGCACCATGCCGCCGACCAATTGGACGTCGAAGTGGCGCATATTCAGCACCCGGCGTCCGGCCTCCCGCACCAGCGCGAACGCAGGGACCAGCAAATCCTCCAGCGCTTGCTTCTCCGCTTCTTCCCGGGCGTTGGCGTCTTCTCCGGCGGCCGCCACGCGTTCCCGCACCTGGCGGCGGAACTCGGCCGTTTTCTCGCGCATCTGCTCGTCGCTGAGCGCGCGCATGGCGTCTTCCAAGGCGCCGATCGCGGCCACCTGCGGATGGAAACGCTTCACCTCGCGTTCGTTCTTGGTGCCGAAAACTTTGGAGACTAGAGAGGGCATGGTTCGGACGGCGGGCCGGAACGCTGCAAGCGGCTGGAATCGGATTTCCGGGGACCGCGCGGGCGCGACGGCGAGGCGGCTGCCGTATTCATTTTATCAGCCCGGAGCGGCACTTCCGGGCTGTCCTTGCCACCCGCGAAGCGGCGCGGCCCTTCACGCCGGGGCCGCGATTACTGGATGGTGACGGTGTAGGTCTGAGAGGCGGTGACGCCCTTGGCATCCTTGGCTTGCACCGTGAAGGTGTAGGTTCCGGCCTGGCTGGGAACGCCGGAGATGACGCCGGTAGTGCCACTGGTGGCGCCCGGCGCGCCCGACGAACTCTCCGCCGAAAGAGTCAACCCCGGTGGCAGCGTGCCCGAGCCGGTTAGGGCGAAGGTGTACGGCGCGGTGCCGTTCGTGACCGTGATGGGCTGCAAATATCCCGTGCCGACCGCGCCATTGGGCAAGCTGGTGGTGGCGATGCTCATGCCCCCGACGGTGAGCGAGAGGGTTTGCGTAGCCGTGTTGCCGTCGCCATCGGTCACCTGCACGGTGAAGGTGGAGGCGCCGGCGGTGGTGGGCGTGCCGCTGATCTCCCCACTGGAGTTCATGGCCAGGCCCGCCGGCAGGCTGCCGCTGGTGAGCTTGAAGGTGAAGGCCGGCGTGCCGTTGGCCATGGCGATGGCATGGGAGTAGCTGACGCCCAGAGCGGCATCCGGCAGCGTCGTGGTGGAGATGGTCAGCGGCGCGACGATGAGCGTAAACGAAGCGGAGTCCGTCAGCGGGGTCTTGGAACTGTCGGTGACGGTAATCGTGAAGGTGGAGGTGCCGGCGGTGGTGGGCGTGCCGCTCAAGACGCCGGCGGAACTCAGTTTTAGCCCCGCGGGCAGGGAGCCGCTGGTGAGGGACCACGTGAGCGGCTTGGTTCCGTTCACCGCGGCGAAGGTCTGCGAATAGCTCTCGTTCGTCGTCGCCTCCGGCAGCGAGGAGGTGGTGATGAGGAGGTTGGTGTTCACCGTCAGCGTGTATTGCTGGGTGACCGTGTGTCCGGCGCTGTCCGTAGCCTGGATGGAGAAGGGATAGGAACCGGCGGCGGTGGGTGTGCCGCTGAGCAGATCGCTGGAGAAGGTCAGGCCAGTGGGATCGGTGCCGACCAAAGCGTAGCTGACCGGCGGTACGCCGTTAATCGAGTTGAAAGAGGCGGAATAGGCGGCGCCCACGGTGCCATCCGGCACGCTGGTGGTGGTGATGGCGAATTGCGGCGCGCCGGTCTCCTGCACGATCCAAAGCCCGGAATTGATGTCGGTGACGGCGATATATTGCTGCCCGCCGACGGTGAACGGCACCACGCCATACACCAGCGGCGCGTCGGGATTGTTCACTCCCGGCGTCGAACCCTGCGGATCGGCGGTGGCGGGCGGAACGAACTGGGCCAGCACCGACGGCGTGGTCAGGGAACTGAGGTCCAAATCCACCAGGCCATTGGAAAACCAGGCGACATAGCCGCGCGGGTTCTGCGCGTCGCCGTTCCAGGCGGCGCCGTGGGCGGAATAAATCCCCATGCCCGGAAACAGGGAACCGGCGGCGGGGGAGGGGTCGGATTCGCTGGTGCTCAGCACGGCGCCGCCTGCCGGTTGCGGCGCGCTGCTGCTGGACAGAGTGTAGGTGCGGACGAAGCCCCAGCCGGTGCTCGGCGTGAGATCCACGTCGGTGCCGCAAACCGATTGCGTGTCGGGGTTCAGCGAGGTTGTGCCGGAGCCGCTCGAGTTCGCGACTTTTTGCGAGGCGCAGACCAAATCGCTGATCAGCATTCCCGCGCCGTTGTCCACAGGGATGGCCTGGTAGGTGTTGCCCTCCGGGCTGGAATAGAGAACGGTCTTGGACGCAGCGTAGATGGTCGGATAAACGGTATGGCTCAGAACGATGCCGGAATTGGTGTCGCTGATCGCGGCGGGGTTGGAGACGTTGAGAATGACCACGCCTTCGTCCCAATAGCCCAGGTACGCCTGTTTGCCGTCCGACGACAGGCTGATGGTGTCCAAAAATACCCGCTGGTCTTGCCCGACCTTCACGTCACTGAGCTTGATGCCCAGCGCCTTGCCGATGCCCCAATTGCCAATCAAAGTCGGCGCGCCGGGGTTGGTGATGTTCAGTACTTGCAGATCCCCGTACCCGGAGCCGCTGGCTTCGGCCTCGGGGACGGCCGCCAGCACATAGGCGGCGTTACTTTCCGGCAGCACCGCGACCGAGCTAACGCCGTCGGCGCCGCCGCTGGCCCGTGCCGACCAGGAGCCGAGGAAGACGGGACTCGCCGGGTTGCTCACGTTGTACAGCGCCACGCCCGTGTCCCCGGCGCTAGTGTCCGTCGCGGGGTCACAGGGCGCGATGGCCAGGGCCAGCAGATCGCCTTGGAAGCTAGGCGTATTCACGGTGGCGACGTTGCCGACCGGCTGATAGGAAGCGCCGCTGGGATTGGGTATGTTGGCCACCACTTGCGGATTGGTGGGATCGGCCAGGTTGACGACTTTGACGCTGTTCGTCGGGCAGGACCCCGGCACGCCGCGATTGCCGATGTAGGCGTAGTTCTTGAAGACGGTGATGCCGGCATTTTGGCCGACGCCGCCGAGGTTATTCTGTCCGACCGAGGTGAGAGAAGCTGCCGGGGCCACGACGGTCAGCGTGAACGAGGCGGGAGAGGTGGTATTCGGCGTCGGGGAGGTGCTATCCACGGCGATCACCGCGAAGGTGAACGTTCCGGTTTGGCTGGGGATGCCGCTGATGACGCCGTTGGAATCGTCCAGCGACAGGCCCGGCGGCAGGGAACTGCCGGTCGCCAGCTGGAACGTGATCGGCGTCTTGATGTTGGGGGCTGAACCGGGATCGCGGGACTGACGGCAGGTGCGTCGGTCTGCAAGCCCATGGAAAATGGCGTTCCCTCAATGGTGGCGGGCAGAATGCCGGTGCAAATTTCCGTCAAGCCCGACTTGAAGCTGGTGCTGGCCGAGTAGGTGCAGCCGTTGGCGATAAAAAACGGGTCCGGCGACGTCTTGACGGTGAGGGTGGGAGTGGAATTGCCGCAGGCGGTTAACAGGCCGCCGCCGACAGCGGCGGCCAGTAGCGCCACGACCATACGCAACCTGACAGAACGCATGAAAATCCGGGCAAGCCGAACCGGCTGAGCGGCTTTCGTCATGAGCAAGCGCCGCCCCCAGCCGACGCACAGAACTTTCCTAAGCTACTGTAATTTTCGCGGCGCGGTCAATGGGCGCGCCGCCGCGGCGGCGGCTGCACGGTGAATTAGTGGCGAAAATGACGCCGGCCGGTGAGCACCATGGCCAGCCCCAATCGGTCGCAGGCGGCGATGGACTCGGCGTCCTTGACCGAGCCGCCCGGCTGAATGACCGCGGTGATGCCGTGGCGGGCCGCCTCCTCGATGCTGTCGGGGAAGGGGAAGAAGGCGTCACTGGCCAGCACCGAGCCCGCCAGCGGCAGTTGCGCCTTCAAGGCGGCGATCTTGACCGCGTCCACGCGGCTCATCTGACCGGCGCCGACGGCGACGGTCTGGCCGGGCCGGGCGAATACGATGGCGTTGCTCTTGACATGCTTGGCCACGACCCAGCCAAAGCGCAACGCCTCCAGTTCCTCCTGGGTGGGCGGCCGCCGGGTCACGACTTTGAGCTGCTCCAGCTCGGGCAGCCCCTGGTCTTGATCCTGGAGCAGCCAGCCGCCGGAGATTTGCTTGAGGTGATAGCTCTGCGGCGGAGCGGGCGGGTGCAACTCCACCAGCCGCAAGTTTGTCTTGGTGGCCAAAATTTCCCGCGCCTCCGGCGTGTAGCCGGGGGCGGCGATGCACTCGACGAAAAGCTCGCGCATGGCGCGGGCGGCAGCGGCATCCAGCGGGCGGTTGACGCCGATGACGCTGCCGAAGGCGGAAACGGGATCGCAGGCCAGGGCCCGGGCATAGGCTGCGGCCAGGTCCGCGCCAGTGGCGCAGCCGGCGGGGTTGGTGTGCTTGATGATGGCCACGGCGGGGGCGGTGAATTCCTGCGCGAGATCCCAGCAGGCCTGGAGGTCCACCAGGTTATTGAAGGAAAGTTCCTTGCCTTGCAGCGGTTCGGCATGGGCTAATCCGCCGCGGACCGCCGGGTCGGCGTAGAGGGCGGCGTGCTGGTGGGGGTTCTCGCCGTACCGCAGGTCGCGGCGTTTCTCGCCGCGCAGGTGCAGCGAGTTGGGAAATGCCGCCTCCGGCGCCGGTGCGCCGTGCGCGTCGCGGCCGGCCAGCGTGGCGGCGATGGCGGCGTCATAGGCGGCGGTGCGGGCATAGGCCTTCTGCGCCAGGCGCCAGCGGGTGGCGAGGGAGGTGTCGCCCTGGGCTTCGATTTCGCTGGCGATGGCGGCGTAGTCCTCCGGCGTGGTGATGACCGTCACGGCGGAGAAGTTCTTGGCGGCCGATCGGATCATCGCCGGACCGCCGATATCTATGTTCTCGATCAGATCCTCGAAGCTGGCGTCCGGCCGGCCGGCCGTGGCTTCGAAGGGATAGAGGTTAACGGCAATGAGCGCAATCGGGGCGATGCCATGGGCGGCGATCTGCTCCTGATGCGACGGCTGGTCACGGCGCGCCAACAGCCCGCCATGCACCACCGGGTGCAGCGTCTTCACCCGGCCGTCGAGCATTTCGGGGAAGCCGGTGAGCTCCGCGACATCGCGCACTTCCAGCCCGGCGTCACGCAACGTCCGCGCGCTGCCGCCGGTGGATACCAGCCCGAAGCCGGCGGCGGTCAGGCGGCGGGCGAATTCCACCAGGCCGGTTTTGTCGGAAACCGAGAGCAAGGCAAGGCGTGCAGGCATGGAAAGACCATGCTAGCAAGACCCGGCGGGAAGCAGGGCCCTGGGCCCGGATGCGCCTAGCGGCGCGGCTTCAGACGCAGCTTGACGCGGCCATCCTCGAGCGTGACGCTGGCTTGCACGTTGGCGGCATGTTCGCGCTGTCGTACGGCCTCGGCTTGGCGCTCGACCAATGTGCGGAAGCGGTCAAAATCCTCGCTAGAAGGCGGGGCGCCGCTGCTGCGTTCCTGGGCCTTTTGGAAGGCGGAGTAGAGCCGCTCGATATTGGCCGCATCCACCTCGGCGCCATGGCCCAACTCCACGTCGCAGGGCTGGCCCAAGGCCACGGAACGGGAGGACTCCCCGGCGCCGGCGACGGCCAATAGGCGGTCGCTGGGCCGCCGCCATCCGTCCTCTTTCAATTCCATCTTGCGCCGCCACAGGCTTTTGAACACGGCGTAACGCTGCTGCAGTTGATTGCAGCGGAATCGCTGGGAAAATTTCAGCGCGGGATTCTCGCTCAGGATGCGAAAATAGTTCTCCACCCGCCATTGCAGGTCAGCGGACGGGCGTTTCTTGCTGCCCCCGAAAAAAGCGTCGTACTCGACCCCCAGGCGGCGGATCCCTTCCTCAGTTTGGTCCAACATTTCGTCCGCGGTCATGGCCGAGCCTCGATACGCTTTCGGCCAATATACTAAACGAAGCACCGGGCCGAACAACACCTGTCCGGGAGTACCGTAACTGAATGGATGTCGTCCTGCTGAGCGCGGTACGGACGCCAATTGGCCGCTTTGGCGGAGCCTTGCGGCAGCAGACCGCGCCGGCGTTGGGCGCGGTGGCGGCCCGTGCGGCGCTGGAACGGGCTGGGGTGGCGCCGGGGCAAGTCGAGGAGACGATTTTTGGCCACGCCCGCCAAGCCGGTGGCGGGCCCAATGTCGCCCGCCAAATTGGCCGCCGGGCCGGGGTGTTGGATCAGGCGCCGGCCTTCACGGTCAATCAAGCCTGCGCCTCCGGCCTGCAGGCGCTGGCGCTCGCCGCGCAGGCGATCGAGTTGCAACGGCGCGAATGTGTCCTGGCGGGTGGGACCGAAGCGATGAGCCGCATCCCCTACCTGGCCGAAACCGTGCGCTGGGGCGGAAAGATGGGGCCGCAACCATTGCTGGACGCCATGGTCCGCGATGGCTATTTTTGCCCGCTGGCCGAAATGATGATGGGCGAAACCGCGGAGTTGCTGGCGCGGGAAGCGGAGATCAGCCGGTCGGAACAGGACGCCTATGCCCTGCGTTCGCACCAGCGGGCGGTGGCGGCGCAGAGGAGTGGCGACTTCCAGCCCGAGATGGCGCCGGTGACGTTGGCGGATGGAGCGGTGGTGGGCGCCGACGAGCATCCGCGGCCGGATACTAGCGCGGAGCTATTGGCGCGCTTGCCGCCGGTATTCGTGCCCGCCGCGGAGGGCGGCACCGTCACGGCGGGCAACGCCAGCGGCATCGCCGACGGCGCGGCCGCGCTGGTGGTGGCCAGCAGCGCGTTCGCCGCCCGCCATGGGCTTCGGCCCATTGCCCGTCTGCACGGCGTGGCGGCGGCGGGGATTGATCCCCGCCGGATGGGCTTGGGGCCCGTGCCGGCGACAGCGGCGGTGCTGGGCCGGTTGGGGATGCGGCTGGAGCAGATGGACCTTGTCGAGATGAATGAAGCCTTCGCCGCTCAGGTGCTGGCCTGCGACCGGGAGATGCGGCTGGATCCGGAAAAATTGAATGTGGCGGGCGGTGCGATCGCCTTGGGCCACCCGACCGGATGCAGTGGGGCAAGGATCGTCGTGACGCTGCTGCACGCGCTGCGGCGCTGCTCCGGCCGTTGGGGCCTGGCCACGCTGTGCGCGTCCGGTGGGATGGGGTTAGCGGCGGTCGTGGAGCGGTTATGACGAGGACGCGCCGCTCAGCCTAGGGCGGGGGAGCCGTGGCGCGAGTCCGGGGCGTGGGCTGCACCTGGGGAACGGCGGCCGGGAAGTCGTAATTGGGCGGCAAGTAGCCGCGAGACGGTAGGCCCATGGCCATTCCGCCGGCAATGAGGGGGCGCATTTGCCAGGCGGCTTGCAGGTGCTCGGCGGCAATGGACATCCAGCGGCGACTGAAGGCTTCCAATGGAACTTGCGTCAGGTCGCCGCGCATGCGCGCAATGCGCGTACGGATCTCCACGTCGGCTTCGGCCGTGGCGTAGAGATATTCGCGGTCGGAGGTGGCGCCGTCCAGCGTACGCAAGCGACTGCGCAGAGTTTGCCAGGCTTGCAGGCCTGGAGGGCTGATGTACACGGGCTGATGGGTTTGCGCGGCAAGGGCGCGGATTTGCCGCTCCGCCTGGCGGTACAGGCGCTCGGTCGCGCGGGCGAAACGGCGGGTGCGGGGCAGGCTGGCTTTTTCCCGCATCAGCTGGGCGGTTTGCCACTGCCCTTGCGCAAAAGTCGCCCACGCGCTCAGGACGGCGGCGTTGGAGGGCAACGGGGGGCGCGCGATGGCCCCCATCATGGCCAAGGCGAAACCACCCAGCAAGCCCGTGGAGACAAGTCGGTGACGCATGGGAACAGGAACCCGAGAGCAGAAAACCGGGCGGACCGAATCGGGCCCGCCCGGAGGACCGCAGTGGCGCGCTGGCGCAAGCTAGGCTACGCCTTGCTGCGCCGCCACCGTTTGGCGCCGAGGCCCAGGCCGGTCAGGCCCGCTCCGGCCAGCACCAGCAGCCCCAAGGGGCTGCCGGTGGCCGGCATGCCGGCCTTGCGGCTAGGCGTGGCGGCCGCCGCTGGGGGCTTGCCGGCGGCAGGTTTTTGGCCCGCGGGCGCTGGCTGCGCGTTGGCGGGCGGGGGCGTCGCCGGCTTGCCTTGCTGCTGCTGCCCGGCGGCATTGTTCTGCGCGCCGTTTTGGCTGCTGGCTTGCCCGGCGCTCTGCCCGCCGTTCTGCCACGCCATTGCCGCCAGGTCGTAAGGCCGGTGCTCATACCGCGGCTCATTCAGCACTTGATGCGGCGGCTGAGCCTTGCTGGCGGGCTCACCGGCCGCCGGGCCGCCCATTTCCGCGATCACCGTCCGGGCATGGCGCTCGTGCTTTTCCAGCATGGGAATGTATTTGTCCGTGATGTACTTGCGCAGGCTGGGGACCGTGATTTTGGATTCCAAGCGCCGCATCACATGAATGGCGCGGGCATGCTCCTTGGCTTCTTGGTGCACGTAGGCAGTTTCGGCTTTGTAGGCCGACATTTTTTCCAGCCGGCTAGCCATGTGCTGCGCCTTCCGGTGCATGGATGGATCCATGGCCAGGGTGAGGCGATTGTCGGCGGCGATGCCGCGCAATTTGCCCTGGGAACTCTTGTGGTTGTCCTTGAGCATCTTGGCGAAGTCCCGCACCTTGGCGTTCTGCGCCTTGCTTTCCATCATGGAGGCGGCGTGAATTTCATCCTCATTGATGGTGTTCATTAGCGTGACGGCGCGCTGGTTGGGGTTGGCGGCCGAGGCCGGATTGGCGGCGGCCGAGGACTGGGAACCGGGGCCGCTCGCTGCGTTCTGGCCGTGGGCGAACAGCGGCAAGCCGCTCATGGCCGCCGCCAGCACCGCCGCCAGCGCTAGATGCGATCCCCGCACTGCATGCGTCATAAATGCCTCCGAAGGACCGGGAGCGGTCCTTGGCCGTGGGATGGCCGGGGCGGCGAAAAAGATGGTTGTTCGCTGGCGGGGCGGGGCCAGAGCGGATTTGTGTCCACGCCGGCGCGCTTCGGCTAGCCCCACTTGAGCTTGTTTTTGAGCACGTCGAAAAAGGAATACTCGGGCAGGCGGACCAGGTTCACGCAATGCGAGCTTTGCTCGCAAGTGACGCGGTCGCCGGCGGCCAGTTCCAAGCCTTCCTGGCCATCCAGCGTCAGGTAGGTGGCGCCGGCGGGGGCGCGCAGCAGGACTTCCACTCGGGAGGTGTCGCGGACGATCAAAGGGCGGTTGGTCAGCGTGTGCGGGCAGATGGGAGTGATGACTAGGGCCTTGACGCGCGGATCCAGCACCGGCCCGCCGGCGCTGAGCGAGTACGCGGTGGAGCCGGTGGCGGTCGAGATGATCAGGCCGTCGGCGCGATAGGCGGAGACCGCCTCGCCGTCAATGTGCAGATCGAAATGGACGATGCGGGCCAGCGCGCTCTTGCCGATGACGGCCTCGTTCCAGGCGTCGCCGCGCAGCAAGCACTCGCTGCCGCGCCAGACGGCGGCGGCCAGGCGGTGGCGGCGGTCTTCGCGATATTGGCCCGCCAGAATGGCCTCAAGGCTGGGGTAGAGATGCGTGGCGGGGATTTCCGTCAGGAAGCCTAGCGTGCCCAAGTTGACGCCCAGCAGCGGCGTCTCCGCGCCTTCCGGCGTCGCACCCAGCAGGCGAGCCACGCGCAGCAGCGTGCCATCGCCCCCCAGGACGATTGCCAGTTTGGGAGGCTTCCCGGTCCAGTCCTCGCGCGCGCCGCCGAGGCCGGCGGCATCGGCGGTGGAGGTGTCCATCTCCACGGTGTAATTACGCCGCCGCAGCCAGCGGATCAATTCCGGCGCCACCTCCGCCACCACGGCGTTGCCGGGTTTGGAAAAAATGCCGATGTGTTCCGCCATCTGCTTAGGATAGTGCGGCCCGGAACGGCGGGCGTCGGGACGGCGCGGCGGATGCCGCGGCCCAGGCGAGCCCGGTGCCGGCGTGCGGCGTGCCGCAGGGCCCACTGCGCCCAAACGGGAATTGGGTTCGCCACGGAAACCCCCGGCCCGCGCCGCCGGACGAGGCCGGATCGCTCGCCGCCCTAGGGGGCGCGACGGTTACTGCCGCACGGCGTTAAATTTGCCCGAGATGCCCATGGGCATGACGATCATGGTGCCATGGAAGCGCCGGTGATCTGGGCCGGACAGCCGGCCGGAGTACGCAGTGGTCAGTTTCATCCCGCCCTGCGCCACTTTCATGCTCCAGGCGACGACGGCGCCCCTGACATGGCCGTGAATCGTCTGTGTGCCTCGGGAGGAGCGGCATTGGCCGGCCAGGACGGCACCCGTTTGCTGGAATGCGCAGGTGGAGGGATAGGCCGCCCCCATGACCTGGGTGACGATCTTCCAATCCCCAGCAACGTGCACCGGCGGCTGCACGGCCGCGGCGCGCATGCCAGTCTGAACCCGGGCGACGGCATTCCAGTGCACCGTGCCGGTTTGCGGGATATGGCGGCTGGAGTCGCCGACGGCGAGTTGATAGGCGCCCGCGGGGACGCGCCAGGCGTGGCCCGGAGCGTCGTAATAGGCGAAATCCTTCCAGCCGAGGTGCATGGCCACGCGCCGCGACTCCCCGGGCGCCAGTTCAATGCGGGCGAAGCCGCGCAGCTGCTGGAACGTTCGGGGTACGGGCGCGGGCGCGGGCCGGACGTAGAGCTGGACCACATCGGCCCCGGCGCGCCGGCCGGTGTTGCGGACCTCGACGCTCGCGGTGACCCTGCGGTTGCGGCCATGGCCCTGAGTGGAAATTCGCAAGCCGTCGATGGCGAAGCGGGTGTAGGAAAGGCCGAAGCCGAAGGGGAACCGCGGGGCGATGTGCTTGGAATCGAACCAGCGATAACCGACAAAGATTCCCTCGGCGAAATGCACCGCGCCATCGTGGCCGGGGTAATGACCGTAGGCGGCGTCGTCCCGCCAATGCTTGCCGATGCTGATGGGCAGGTGGCCGCTGGGATTCAGCCCGCCGAAAAGGATCCGGGCGACGGCGGTGTTGCCGTTTTCCCCGGGATACCAGGCATAAAGCAGGCCCGCCACCTGATGAATCCACGGCGCCGTGGCCACGCCGCCGCCGGCATAGATGACCACGATGGTGCGAGGGTTCAGCGCGGCGATTTGGTGCAGGTATTGATCCTGATGCGCCGGCATGCGGAAGGGCCGGTCCACGCCTTCGCTCTCTCGCGGTCCCATCGCGGCGATGACCACGCTGGCCTGCCGGATTTCGGCTTGCTGGGCCGCGGGTAACGCCGGCAGCGGGCCAAACGCACGCTTCTTCGGCGGCGGCCACATGTGGGGCGAGCGCAGCGCCAAAGGATAGGGCAGATCATTGACGCGAACGCCGGGTCCGGCGGCGCGGCGCACCGCCGCCAGCAGGCTGACGGGGTGGATTATGGGCGTGGTAAAAGAGCTGCCCCCACCGCCGGTGACCGCCGGCGTGGCATCCGGTCCGACCACGACGATCGACCGCAGACCAGCGCGGCGCAGCGGCAGGATGCCCCCTCGGTTCTTCAGCAGCACCACGGCTTCGCTTTCGACCTTCTCCGCCGTCGCGGCGCTGGTGGGATCATTCAGCGGGATGGAGGCGATTTTCTGCGGCCGGTCGAGGAAGCGCATGGCCACCATGACCCGCAGCAGGCGCAGCACATGGCGGTTGATGTTGGCCATGGTGAGCTGGCCGCTGCCCAGCAGCGGGAAAATCTTCCGGGCGTTGTAGTACTGGCTGTTGGGCATCTCCAGGTCCAGCCCGGCGAGCAGCGAGGGCAGGGTGGAATGGGTGCCGCCCCAGTCGGACATCACCACGCCCTTGAAGTGCCATTGCCGGCGCAGCATGGTGGTCAGCAGGTAGGGATTGGCCGAGGAATAGTTCCCGTTCACTTTGTTGTAGGCGGCCATGAGGGCCATCACATGGCCTGCTTCCACGGCGGCGCGGAAGGGGGCAAGATAAATCTCCTCCAGCGCGCGCCGCGAGATGACGCTGTTGATGGTGCCGCGCTGGGTCTCCTGCTCGTTGCCGGCGTAATGCTTGGCGACGGCGGCCACGCCCACGTCTTGCAGGCCCCGGATCCAGCCCACGACGATGCGGCTGGCCAGTTCCGGATCCTCGCCGACGTATTCAAAGTTGCGGCCGTTTTGCGGCTCGCGGACGATGTCCATGCCCGGGCCCAGGACGAAGTTGACGCCGCGGGCGCGGGCGTCGCGGCCCAGGGAGTGGCCCTCGCGGTAAGCCAGCGCCGGATTCCAGGTGGCGGCCAACGCTTCGGAGGCGGGATAGGCGGTCGAAGGTCCCCAAACGCGCACACCCACGGACGCGTCGCTCATCTTCAGCGACGGAAGGTTCTGCGACGGAACCGAGTGGGTGAACATGGAATCGTAGCCGGAAAGCAAATAAATCTTTTCCGCCGTGTCGAGCTTGTGCAGCAGCGCCTCGGCCCGGGCGTTGACCGCCTTAGAATTCAGCGGCAGGGGCGGAACGGCGGCCAGGGGCAGCGCGGCCAATGCCAGAAAGCCAGCGGCAAGTCGGCTAGGGGAGAGCAGGCGGGGAAGTCTCATAGTGTGTCGTCCGTCACTCAGGCGTGAGCGGCGGCTAGAGTATACACCCCGGTCTTGCGGGCGTGGTTGCGGCGGTTCGGAGCAGCGGGAGCGGGGAGAGAGCCGCCCGCCGGCGGGTTAGACCGTCGAGCCGTGCTTGCGCTGGCGCTGGAACAGGCGGTGTTCGCGGCGCGCGCCGGCCTCGCGAAAGCGGCGGTGCTCCTCCTCGGTTTCCGGCTGCACGGCGGGTATCTCCTTGCGGCGGCCATATTCATCCAGCGCCACGAAGGTGATGTAGGCGGAACTGGTGTGGCGGCGCGCGCCGGTCAGGATATTTTCCGAGAACACCTTGACGCCCACCTCCAGCGAGGTGCGGAAGACGCGATTGACGCTGGATTTGAGCACCACCAGGTCCCCGACGCGCACCGGACTCAAGAACTCCACGTAATCGAACGAGGCGGTGACCACGTAACTGCTGGAGTGGCGGTGGGCGGCGATGGCGCCGCAAATGTCCATCAGGTGCATCACCTTGCCGCCCAAGATGTTGCCGAGCGGGTTGGCGTCGTTGGGCAGCACCACCTCAGTCATCTCCGACTGCGAGGCGCGCACGGGTTTGATGGCGTCGCTGGCGTCCATGGGCGCGGTTTAGGAGGAGGGATGGCCGGGGCGGACCGGGACGTCCTTGCGGCGCAGATACGACTGCAGGTAGCACTCCGCCTGGCGCTGCACGCAGCGGTCGGGGTGGGGCTTCAGCCAGCGGCCCTGGGCGGCGTCGTAATGGATGGCGCCATGCTCGCCAGGGGTGTGGTCCACCTCCAGCACGTAGTAGATCAGAATGATGCCCTCTTTATCGCGAGCCAGGCTGAAGGCGACTTTGTCGGCGACGCGGCGGGCCGGCAGGCGCGGGCACCGCGTGGCGTAGCCAAAGCTGCACAGCTCCTTGATTTCGTCATCGGTGGGCCGTTCACCGTCATGGCCGGGGGCGGTGCACACGCCGCGCCAGGGCTCGCCCAAGGGCAGGCGCGGGCGGTTGTGCCAGGACCAGTCCGTGAACTCCTCGGTAGGGAGAAAGTAAGGGCAGGACATGAGCAGCCTCCATTATTGCAGATTGGGACTGTGACCCTACCGGGCGTGCTTGTAAATGAGATCGGTCAGTTCGGCGTAGGTGGCCTGGGCGCGGGCGGGATCGCCGGAGCGGATGGCGTTGGTGGCGCAGTGCTCCAGGTGATTGCGCATCAGCAGGCGGGCAACGGCGCGCAAGGATTCATGCGCGGCGGAGATTTGCAGCAACACATCCGGGCAGTAGCGTTCCTCCTCCACCATGCGCTGAAGGCCGCGAATTTGGCCCTCAGCCCGGCGCAGGCGCGTGACGATGGCGCGCTGCGTGGCGGCGGGCAGGGCGTCGGCGCGACGGGGCGCGGCGGGGCGCGCGGCTGGGCGCTTCATGCCGCCACCCGCGCCCGCTCCGGTACGGCGGCCACCACCGGCGTGGGAGGCCGGAAGCGGCGCAGCCGCAGACTGTTGGAGACGACGCTGACCGAACTGAAGGCCATGGCCGCGCTGGCGAACACTGGCGAGAGCAAGACGCCGAAGAGCGGATAGAACAGGCCGGCGGCGAGGGGGATGCCGACCACGTTGTAAATGAACGCCCAAAACAAGTTCTGGCGGATCAGGCGCATGGTGCGGCGGGACAGGGCGATGGCCGTGGCGACCGCGCCGAGATCGCCCCCGACCAAGGTGATGTCGCTGGCTTCGATGGCGACATCGGCGCCGGCGCCGATGGCCACGCCGATATCGGCTTGGGCCAAGGCGGGAGCGTCATTGAGGCCGTCGCCGACCATGGCCACCACCTGGCCCTCGCGTTGCAGCCGCTGGACCACCTCGGCCTTGCCGCCCGGCAGCACGCCCGCATGCACCTCCTCGATGCCGGCGGCTTGGGCCACGGCGCGCGCAGCGGCCTCGCTGTCGCCGGTGACCATGGCCACGCGCAGGCCGGCGCGGCGCAAGGCGGCCACCGCAGCCGGAGACGTGGGCTTGATGGGATCGGCGGCGGCCAGCACGCCGAGCAGCCGGCCGGCGGCGGCGGCGAAGATAAGCGTGCGGCCGGCGCCGACAGGCGGAAGCGCCATGCCGGCGAGGGCGTCGGCGGAGATGCCCTGTTCTTGCAGATATTGCGCGCTGCCAACCCAGACGGGGCGCGGACCTTCTGGGGTGAGCACCTCGCCGGCGGCGCCGCGGCCGGGAACCGCCTGGATGTTTTGCGCCGTCCAGACCGGCGCGCCGGCGGT